>JANOVW010000162.1:0-7134 GCA_031417575.1 Rhodoferax sp.
TGCCGCCCGAAAGCTGGATGGGGAACTTGTCTGCGTGTTCGGTCAGACCCACGGTTTGCAACACCTGGTGAACGCGATCGGCGCGTTCTCCTTTGGGCACATTGGCGGCCTCCAGCGCCAGGTTCACATTGTTGGCCACCGAGCGCCAGGGCAGCAAGGCGCGACCGTAGTCCTGAAACACAAAGGCCACCTCCCGCGAAGGCTTGGTGACCACCTCACCGTTGCGCCGCACACAGCCGCTGCTGGGTGCCACAAAACCTGCTGCCGCGCGCAATAGCGTGGTTTTGCCGCAGCCCGAAGGCCCGATGATGCAGACAAACTCGCCCCGCGAAACCGTGAAGGACGTGGGCGAAAGGATCTCGCGCCCGCCCAGGTGCACGCCGAGTGAGTCAAACCGCAGCAGTTCAGTGCCCATGGCGGCCGTTTTGCATGGTCAAAATGGGGTTTTGTTCTTTTGAATATTGCATAATTAGCTGCTAAATAAATAGCATTCAAAACCCCGCAAGGGTTTACTTCACGATCAGCTGCGCCACATTGGGCGTGCTCTTGAGCATCTCTTGCTCCTTCATGATGTCCACCCACCACTGCAACTGCTTTTCTGTGACCACAGGGCGCGGCGGCGTCAGTTGCATTTTGGCGGCGGCGGCCGCCGGCGTCTTGAGGTACTTCACGGCCAGTTCGCGTACGGCCGCGTCGTTCTTGGGGTTGTTCACAAATGCAGCCCCTTCAATCACGCCCTGGGCAAAGGCCTTGACCGCTGCCGGGTTGGCCTTGGCCCACTCGCGCGTGGCCACGTGGATGATGGTGGGTTGGCCTTCAGGCAAAAACGTGGAGTAATACGACGCCACATAACCCGTGCCACTGTCCACAATGCGCGCCATGAACGGCCCGCCGGTGACCACCGCGTCAATGGAGCCGCCGCGGATCAGGTCGGCATGCTGCGGAAAGGAAGCCTCGATGAAATTCACCTTCTTCCAGTCGACACCGTTGACCTTGAGCCACTGGCGGAACGTCACGTGCAAAAAGGCACCCAGCCCCGGCACGCCCACCTTCTTGCCCACGAAGTCCTGCGCAGTCTTGATGCCCGAGCCGGCCCGTGCTGCCACACCAATCTCGGTGTAGGTCTTGGACGTACCGCCGCCGCCAGCCAGCACAACCTGATCCAGGCCACCGTCGACCGACTGCAGAAACACAGAAGGCGTGGGGCCGCCGATTTGCAACGAGCCCGCCTGTATGGCGGCTGGAATCGTGGAGTTCAGCGGGATGAATTTGGGCTCCACTTCAAGGTTGCGCTTGGCAAAGTAACCTTGTTCGACAGCGGCCAGCACCGAGAGAAAGTCGCCGACGGCGGTGTAGCCGAAAACGACTTTGGTGGTTTGACTGTGCGCAGGTAGCGCCAGCGCAGCCGTGGTTGCGGCCAGCGCAACAAGGGCAGCGCGGCGGGTGGTTGTGGAACGGTTCATGGTTTGAGTCTCCTGGTGGTGGAACGGGGGGAAGAAGGTGCCGTGGAATGGCGGGAGGATGTGGCTGATACGGATGCAACGGCGACGCGGATACCGCCCACGATGAAGCTGGCCAGCATGTGGGCTGCAGCCGGTTCGCCGGACGTGTTTTCACCCCGCGAAAGTCGCTCAATGCGTGAGTCGCTGATGTGGTGCAACAGCGAGCCCAGCGCAAATTGGTAGACCCAGGCAATCTGGCCGCGCGTGGCCTGTGGCAACGCCACGTTGAGTGCGTCGATGAAGGCGTGCGCCAGCGGGTCGAAGTAGGCGCGCAGCACCTGGTCGGTCTCGTTGGTGGCGTGGTAAAGCTCGCGGGCCACCAGCAGTGCGTAGTACTCGCCTTCGCTGCTGCTGCGTAGGCGCAGCACCGGGCCGATGAAAGCCTCGATGATGGCGGGCAGGGTTTTGGGGTCTTGCGGGGCCAGGTTGATGGCCTGCAGGTTGTTGACACGCTCTTCAATGGTGCTGTTCCAGTGCGCAAAAATGGCCTGGAACAGCTCGTGCTTCTGGCCGTAGTAATACCCTACCAACGCCAGCGGTACACCGGCCTCCTCGGCAATCTGACGGATCGTGACCGCGTGGTAACCGCGCTGGGCAAACAGCTTTTCAGCCGCCAAAAGAATGTCGGCCTTGCGATCAGGGCGCAGCGCATCGGCAGTTTTGCGCGGGCGTATGGGCATGTCCATGGAAAGGTATTGGACAAGCGTACAAATTTATTGAACATCCGTACAAACCCTGTCTGAAGAGTTGGGAAGTTATCGGCCGTTGCAGGCCGCCAGGCGGGCTTACGCCACCTTGACCACGATCTTGCCTTTGGCACGGCCGGTCTGGCTGTAGTCCAGTGCCTGTTGCGCCTTATCCAGCGAGAAGGTTTTGTCGACTAGGGGTTTGATGACGCCCTGCTCGGCCAGCTGGCCGATCTTGGCCAGTTGCTCGCCGCTGGGCCACATGAAGAACACCTCAGACTTCACACCCAGCTTCTCGGCGGTGCCGCTGGCGTCTTCCGGATAGATGATGGAGACGAGCTGCCCTCCTTTCTTGAGCACGCCAAAGGAGCGTAGGCGCGTCTCGCCGCCCATCGTGTCAAATACCAGGTCATAGTCGTGCACGAGGTCTTCAAACTTTTGCGTTTTGTAGTCAATCACGGTGTCAGCGCCCAGCGCGCGCACTATGGCAAGGTTCTCCGTGCTGGTGGTGGTGGCCACGGTAGCGCCCAGGTGCTTGGCCAGCTGGATGGCGATGGAGCCGACGCCGCCTGAGCCGCCGTGGATCAGCACCTTCTGGCCGCTTTGCAGATTGCCTTTGCTGACCAGCGCCTGCCAGGCTGTCAGCGCCACCAGCGGCAACGAGGCGGCCTGTTCGTGGCTGAGGTTTTTTGGCTTGTGGGCGGCATCGGCCGCCTTGACCCCCACGAATTCGGCAAACGTGCCAGACTGCATGCCTTGCGGCCGCGCAAACACGGCGTCGCCCACTTTGAAACCGGTCACGTCTTTGCCGACGGCCGTCACCACACCCGAGACATCATTGCCAACCACGTAGGGCATGGGCAGAGGCAACATAGCCTTGAGGTAACCAGCGCGGATGAGGTTGTCCACCGGGTTTACGCTGGAGGCATGCACCTGGATCATCAGGCTGTCGGCCAGCAAGGCTGGCTGCGGGATGTCGGCGACTTCGACCTTCGTGCCGTAGGCTTTGACAATGGCTGCTTTCATCTGTAACTCCTGTTGAAAACTCGTTTGGAAATGGATCAAACAAAGTCTAGGGGGCTCTTTATTGCTCGCACAGTGTGTTGTCGCACATAACATTGTTTCTTTTGTGAGAACAATCAAGAAGAGGAGCGCAGAAGAACCCGCAACGTCTGGCCATGTTTGGCGCCATCGTGAAGGCTGGCACCCAAGGCCTCAACTTTTGTGACGTTTCTGCGAGAGCGGTTGTTTGTCTGACGCAAACCAGGCGGCGCTATCATGCCGCGCATGGCCCACATTACCCCGCCCATCGTTCCCCAAATCCGGCTTTACCAGAATTGGCTGCGCGACCAACGCGGGCTGAAGTTTGAAAGCTACGACGCGCTTTGGCAGTGGTCCGTGGACGACCTGCCCGCGTTCTGGCAAAGCATCTGGGACTACTTCGAATTGCAGTCGCCCGCGCCGTACACCGCAGTTCTGGTAGAGGGCGGTGACACCGCAGCGCAGGGCCACCCCAATCAAGGCTCTGCCCCCAGAATGATTGATGCGAAGTGGTTTCCCGGCGCGCAGGCGAATTACGCGCGGCAGATCTTCAGGCATGTGGATGCGGCCGACGCGGCGGGCTGCATGGCCATCATCAGTCACAACGAAAAATCCCTGGGCAGCTCGGCCGCCCGACAGATCAGCTGGCCCGAGCTCAAGCAACAGGTGGCTGCACTGGCCTTGCACCTGCAAGCGCAGGGCGTGCAGCCGGGCGACCGTGTGGCGGCCTACATGCCCAACATCCCCGAGACCATCGTTGCCTTTCTGGCCACCGTGAGCATCGGCGGCGTGTGGAGCATCTGCGCCCCCGACATGGGCACGAACGCGGTACTCGACCGCTTCCGCCAGATCGAGCCCAAGGTGCTGTTTGCCGTGGACGGCGTGACTTACGGCGGCAAGGACATCGACCGCCGCGATGTGGTGCAGCAACTGTGCGCCGAGCTGCCCAGCGTGAAGCATCTGGTCCTGCACGACAACCTGGGCCTCAACCCGGACGATATAAAAACAATAGCAAATTATGCAATATTTACAACAACAACTTGGAGAAATGACGAGACAACGTTGGCGTTTGAGCCGATGTGGCTTCCGTTTGACCACCCCTTGTGGATCGTCTACTCCAGCGGCACCACCGGCCTGCCAAAACCCATCGTCCATGGCCACGGCGGCACCCTGATCGTGGCGCTGATGGGCCAGGGCTTGCACAACGACGTGGGGGCCAGCTACTCGGCCAACAACCGCGGCGAGAAATTCCACTGGTACAGCTCCACCGGCTGGGTGATGTGGAACGCGCAGGTCAACGGGCTGGCCTTTGGCGCCACCTGCTGCATCTTTGACGGCAACCCGGCCGGCCGCTCGGTGGACGCCGCCGGCAACAAGCTGGCGCCAGACTGGACCACGCTGTACCGCTTTGCCGGGGAGCTCGGCGTCACCTTCTTTGGTGCGGGCGCGGCGTTTTTTGCCAACTGCATGAAAGCCGGGCTGGATCTGGCCGCTATTCCCGGCCTGCAAACCGTACGGGCGCTGGGCACCACCGGCTCGCCGCTGTCGGCCGAAGTGCAAAGCTGGGGCAACGAGCAGTTCGCGAAGCTTGGAAGTCAGAAAAATATCTGGTGGGCCAACATCAGTGGCGGGACGGACTTTGCCGGAGCATTTATTGCCGGCAATCGCGAATTGCCCCAGGTGCCCGGCGAAATGCAATGCCGCGTGCTGGGTTGCGCGGTAGAGGCCTGGAACGAGCAGGGCGAGCCCGTTATCGGCGAAGTGGGTGAACTGGTCTGCACACGGCCTATCCCGTCGATGCCGTTGTATTTCTGGAACGACGAAGGCCACAAGCGTTACCTGTCGAGCTACTTCGACATGTACCCCGGAAAGAACGGGTTGAGCGCACCGTGGCGGCATGGCGACTGGCTCAAGATCAATCCCAACGGCGGTTGCATCATTTATGGCCGCTCGGATGCCACCATCAACCGCCATGGGCTGCGCATGGGCACCAGTGAGCTTTACAGCGCAGTTGAGGCGCTTCCCGAGGTGGTTGATTCCATGGTGGTTGACCTCGAATACCTGGGGCGACCCAGCTACATGCCGTTGTTTGTGGTGCTGCGCGAGGGCGTTGTGCTGGACGACCGCATGAAAACGGCCATTAATATGTCAATTAAAATAGCACTTTCGCCGCGCTTCTTGCCGAACGATGTGTTTGTGGTGGCCGAGATTCCCCGCACCTTGACCGGTAAAAAGCAGGAGCTGCCGATCAAGAAATTATTGCTCGGTCAGCCGCTGGATAAAGTTTTGAACCCAGAAGCCATGGCGAACCCGGGTTGCCTGGGCTGGTATGTTCAATTTGCTGAGCAATACCGGGCAAACTTGCCGGACGAATTTGTTAAATGAACCTGAATGACTGTCGCAATTGATTCGTCTTTAACCTCCGCAACCAGCGTAGACGCGCGGCTGCTTCACGCCGCCTACGCGCGCAAGCCGCTGAACATGTGGCTGAGTATTGCGGTTGCGCCGGTGGGCATGTTGTTGGCTTGGCCCCATTTCCCCGGCATGGCCATTGCAGCGTGGGGGCTGGCGGTCATCCTGACCAGCGTCTTGGGTTTGTTGGAAAGCCGGGCTTTTCAGCGTGCAGCGCCGGGCCCGAAAAGCCTGGCAATTTGGCGCCGGCTGTTTGTCGGTTCCTGGATGTTGAGCGGTCTTGCCTGGGCTTTGGGTCCGACGTTATTGTTGTGGCAATCGACGGGCCCTTCGGTGGCCATATTGGTGGCCATACTTTTTGCGGTAACCACCGCTTTTATTGTGTCGGTTGCCGAAATCCGGACAGCGACGGCCTGCACCGTCATCGTGACGCTGGTTCCGCCGGCCCTGTCGGCCTTGTTGGCGCCAGTGGCGGGCCAACAGATTGTTGGCCTGGTGTTGTTGGTGGCCATTCTTCCCCTGCTCGGTATTGCCCATATCTCCAGCCTGAATATTCGGCAGCAAAT
The DNA here is from genome assembly GCA_031417575.1 of Rhodoferax sp. Classification (GTDB taxonomy): domain Bacteria; phylum Pseudomonadota; class Gammaproteobacteria; order Burkholderiales; family Burkholderiaceae_C; genus JANYCG01. The sequence goes on from JANOVW010000162.1 coordinate 6,208, forward strand.
TGAAGCGCAGTTTAATTTGCAGCGCATTCTTGACAATGCGCAAGATGCGGTCATCGGTCTGGACAACGCCGCCCTGGTTACAGGGTGGAATCGGCGGGCAGAACGCCTGTTTGGCTGGCAACGCGAGGAGGTGCTCGGCAAGCCTCTTGACCAGAACCTGCTGCGGGCGCGCGGAGCAGAACCCGGGCAGCCGATATTGTTGAGTTTGCTGGCTGCGCAGGCCAATAGCCCGTTGGGCCGGTTTGAAATGCAGGCCCAACACAAAAGTGGTTCGTGGTTTGCCGCTGAAATTGCCGTGATTCAGTCGGGTGAAGGCAAACAAAAAACATTCACCGCATTTGTTGCTGATATCTCCCAGCGCAAAGAAGCCGAAGACAAGTTGGCGCTTTTTCGCAGGGTCTTTGACGCCAGCAGTCAATGTGTGGTGATTACCGATGCCAAAGGGCATGGCCTCTATCAAAACCTGGCCCACGAAAAAGCATTGGGGTATTCGGATGAAGAGCTGGCGGGTGAATTTTTCACCCGCGCATTCCCGCCAGAAACAGCCCAGGCTACGGAAACCCTGATCAAGACGTCGGTGATTGAAACCGGCTACTGGAACGATATTTTGATCTTCCGCCGCAAAGATGGCAGCCAATTTACGTCGCGCAGCAGTATTGGTTCCATCGTCGATGCAAACGGACGGATCCAATACGTGTTCAATATTTTCACAGACATCACAGACATTTTGGCCGGGCGCGAAGCGTTGCGGGTTGCCAAAGAAGTTGCAGAAAACGCCAATCGGGCCAAATCTGACTTCCTCTCCAATATGAGCCATGAGTTGCGCACACCCTTGAACGCCATTCTGGGTTTTGCGCAAGTGCTGGAGATGGATAACAAACTGGGCGTTGCGCACAAAGACAATGTCAAAGAAATTGTCAGGGGTGG
>JANOVW010000163.1:0-2402 GCA_031417575.1 Rhodoferax sp.
AAAGCCGTTTGCGCGCGGGCCGACGAAACGATTTTGACCGTCGCCAAGCGCGAAGGCATTGACGTGCCGCACCTGTGCTTCAAGGAAGGCCTGGAGGCCGTGGGCAATTGCCGCGCCTGCATGGTCGAGATCAACGGCGAGCGGGTGTTGGCGCCTTCGTGCTGCCGCAATGTGACTAACGGCATGAAGGTCACAACGGACTCAGAACGAGCCGTGGCCTCGCAAAAAATGGTGCTGGAGCTATTGCAGTCTGACATGCCTGAAACCAGCTACACCCGCCACAATGAAGTCGATCAGTGGTCGGCCAAGCTGGGCCTGGGCAAACCCCGGTTTGAAGCCCGCGCGCAGGTTCGCCAAGACCTGAGCCACCCGGCCATTGCGGTGAACCTGGATGCCTGCATCCAGTGCACACGTTGCCTGCGGGCCTGCCGCGATGAGCAGGTCAACGATGTGATTGGCCTGGCCTTTCGGGGTGACCAGGCGAAGATCGTTTTTGACATGGACGATGCCATGGGTGCCAGCACCTGCGTTGCCTGCGGCGAATGTGTGCAGGCCTGCCCCACCGGCGCGCTCACGTCCAACGTGCGCACCACGGCCGGCACGCCGCGCGAAGCCGCCATGGCCGTGCCCGACAAACAAGTCGAATCAGTCTGCCCCTACTGCGGTGTGGGCTGCCAGCTGACCTACAACGTCAAAGACGACAAAATTCTCTTCGTCGAAGGACGTGATGGTCCGGCCAATCACGCACGCCTGTGCGTCAAGGGCCGTTACGGTTTTGATTACGCGCACCATCCGCAGCGCCTCACCAAGCCGCTAATCCGTCGCCAGGATGCGCCCAAACGCGGTGACATGGTGATGGACCCCGATCACGTGATGGACATTTTCCGCGAAGCCAGCTGGGAAGAAGCACTCGAACTGGCCGGTGGCACATTCAAACAGTTGCGCGATACCTTCGGCAAAAAATCATTGGCCGGATTCGGCTCGGCCAAAGGCAGCAATGAAGAGGCCTACCTGTTCCAAAAACTGGTGCGTACCGGTTTTGGCAGCAACAACGTCGATCATTGCACGCGCCTGTGCCATGCGTCGTCAGTCGTCGCCCTGCTCGAAGGCATCGGTTCGGGCGCGGTGAGCAACCCGGTGATGGATGTCACCCAATCCGAAGTCGCCATCATCATCGGTGCCAACCCTTCGGTGAACCACCCGGTGGCCGCCAGCTGGATCAAAAACGCGGTGAACAACGGCACCAAACTCGTCATCATGGACCCGCGCAAGAGCGACTTGACCCGCATTGCCCACCGGCACTTGCAGTTCAAGCCCGATACCGACGTGGCCTTGCTCAACGCGATGATGCACGTCATCGTCGCCGAGAACCTGGTCGATGCCGATTTCATCGCCAACCGCACCGAAAACTACGAAGCGCTCAAGGCCAATGTGGCCGGCTACAGCCCTGAACTGATGGCCCCTATTTGCGGCGTAGACGCAGAAACCATCCGCTACACGGCACGCCTGTACGCTACCTCCAAAGCCAGCATCATCTTGTGGGGCATGGGCGTGAGCCAGCACGTGCACGGCACTGACAACGCGCGTTGCCTGATTGCGCTTTCGCTCATGACCGGCCAAATCGGCAAACCCGGCAGTGGCTTGCACCCCTTGCGCGGCCAAAACAATGTGCAAGGTGCATCCGACGCGGGTCTCATCCCCATGATGTACCCCGATTACCAGCACGTCACTTTGCCCGCCGCGCGCGAACGCTTCGAGAAAGCCTGGCAGTTGCCGCCCGGTACGCTGGACGACCAGCCCGGCCTGACCGTTGTGGAAGTGATGCACGCCATCGACAAGGGCGAGGTGAAGGGCCTGTACATCATGGGCGAAAACCCGGCCATGAGTGACCCGGATGCCAACCACGCCCGCCACGCGCTGGCGCACCTGGAACATTTGGTGGTGCAAGACATTTTCCTCACGGAAACCGCTTACCTGGCCGACGTGATCCTGCCCGCCAGCGCCTTCCCCGAAAAGAACGGCAGTTTCACCAACACCGACCGCCTGGTGCAAATGGGCCGCCAGGCCATCAACCCGCCGGGTGACGCGCGGCAAGATTTGTGGATCATCCAGCAAATTGCCAACCGCGTCGGGCTCAATTGGAACTACGGCAACGGCGATGCCAAACAAGCCGTCGCCGAAGTGTTCGATGAAATGCGCCTCACCATGCCCAACATTGCGGGCATCACCTGGGAGCGCCTGGAGCGCGAACACGCCGTAACCTACCCCTGCAAGGTTGAAGGCGACCCCGGCACCAGCGTGGTGTTTGTCGAAGACTTCCCGCGCGAGAGCGGCCGCGCCAGGTTTGTGCCCGCCGACATCATCCCCGCCAACGAGCGCCCCGATGCCGATTACCCGCTGGT
>JANOVW010000164.1:0-6759 GCA_031417575.1 Rhodoferax sp.
CGCCGCGGCAGCCACGGTGCCTGCCGTCCCCGTGGTGTGAAACACCTTGTAATGCGAGCGCCCCAGAAACTCACCCACCCGAATGCCCACTTCATAACCGGCCACTGCCGCTGTCAGCAAATCCTTGCCGCTTTTGCCCAAAGACTGCGTAAGCGCCAAGGCGACCGGAAACACCACAGTGGCCGGGTGGAACACTGAGCCGTTATGGACGTCATCTTGCTCGGCCAAATGCGAGGCCGCAGCATTGACCATGGCTGCAAAATAAGGAGAGGTTTGCACACGGCTTACCAGTTGCTCGGATTTGCCCGTGCCGGGGCCCATCAACACGGCAAACCTGGCAATGCTTTCGACCGGACGGGCACCTTTGCCGGCCAGGCAAGAACCAAACCAATCGACCAACAAATCTTCGGTTTTGCGCACCACCGGTTCAGGGATGTCGGCAAAAGCGAGGTTCGCTGCAAAGGTGGCAAGTTGGGCACTGGGTGTCATGATGATGGGTATTGGGTTGTTTAGCGGATAGACAGGATCAACAGGCAGTGGTCAGTCAGAATGAGCGGGGCAAGCCCAAAATATGCTCGGCGACGTAAGAATAGATCAGGTTGGTTGATATCGGCGCCACCTGGTACAGCCGGGTTTCACGAAACTTTCTTTCCACGTCATATTCACAGGCGAAACCAAAACCACCGTGGGTCTGCAAACATACGTTGGCGGCTTCCCAGGAAGCTTTTGCCGCCAGGTACTTGGCTATATTGGCTTCGGCGCCGCAGGCTTGTTTGGCATCAAACAAGGTGCAGGCTTTAAATCGCATCAGGTTGGCCGCTTCGGTTTCAATGTAGCTATCGGCAATCGGGAACTGAACGCCCTGGTTTTGCCCGGTCGGGCGGCCAAACACCACCCGGTCATTGGCGTAGCGGCGGGCTTTGTCGATGAACCAATAGGCATCACCAATGCATTCAGCCGCAATCAGGGTGTGCTCGGCATTGAGCCCGTCCAAAATGTATTTGAAGCCCTGCCCTTCCTGGCCAATCAGGTTTTCGGCCGGAATTTCCAGGTTGTCAAAAAACACCTCATTGGTTTCGTGGTTCACCATGTTCAAAATCGGGCGAATGGTCATGCCTTTGCCGCCGCGCTCGGGCAGCGCATCCTTGAGGTTGACGATAAATATCGACATCCCTTCTGATTTGCGCGTTACCTCGGCCAGTGGCGTGGTACGGGCCAGCAGAATCATCAAGTCCGAATGCTGGATGCGCGAAATCCAGACTTTTTGGCCATTCACAACGTAACGGTCGCCTTTGCGAACCGCCGTGGTTTTGAGCTGTGTCGTATCGGTACCGGTGGTGGGTTCTGTAACCGCCATGGATTGCAGACGCAACTCGCCTGTGGCAATTTTGGGCAGGTAGTGCCGCTTTTGCTCGGGCGACCCATGGCGCAGCAAGGTGCCCATGTTGTACATCTGGCCGTGGCACGAACCGGCGTTACCGCCAGCAAAATTGATTTCCTCCATGATGACCGACGCTTCAGCCAGACCCAGACCCGAACCGCCGTATTCAGCTGGTATCAGGGCAGCCAGCCAGCCGGCTTGGGTGAGCGCATCAACAAAGGTTTCCGGGTAACCGCGCTCGTGGTCCACTTTTTGCCAATAGGCGGAATCAAATTGGGCGCAGGTGGCGCGCAAGGCTTCGCGCAGATCCTGGTAGGCATCGGGGGCGGGAATTTGGGTTTTCATTTCAATTCAATTCAGTCAATGAGGCAGGAATGACAATGTTTGGAACTTTAACCGCAAGCCAACCCGGCAACCGCGAAGCCAAGCCATGGTTCTGCCTGAAAATGGCGCGCGAGTGCCCATTGCGACACCCGTTGCTCGCGCCGCAGCCCCAAGGGATGGCGATCTTTTCATTTTGCCTTTTCAAGCCTACCGACACCCATGAACGCCCAACAAATCGAAATCTTTTTTGCCACACTCAAAGCCGCCAACCCGCAGCCGGTGACCGAGCTGGAATACACCTCGGTGTTTGAATTGTTGGCAGCGGTGCTGCTATCGGCGCAAGCGACCGATGTCGCGGTGAACAAAGCCACCCGCCGCCTGTTTGCAGTGGCCAATACGCCGCAGAAAATGATGGCAATAGGGCCCGAAGCGCTGGAGCAGCAAATCAAGACAATCGGCCTGTTTCGCAGCAAGGCCAAACACTTGCTGCAGACTTGCCAAATGCTCGTGGAGCGCCATGCCGGGCAGGTGCCGCGTGACCGCGCAGCGCTGGAAGCCTTGCCCGGTGTAGGCCGGAAAACTGCGAACGTGGTGCTGAATTCTGCTTTTGGCGAACCAACGATAGCAGTAGACACCCATCTTTTTCGGCTGGGCAACCGAACCGGCCTGGCCCCCGGCAAAACCCCGCTGGCGGTTGAGTTGGCATTACTCAAACGGGTTCCATCCACTTACAGGGTCGATGCGCATCATTGGCTTATATTGCACGGCCGCTACGTTTGCAAGGCGATCACCCCATTGTGTTCACAGTGTTCGGTCAATGGCGTGTGCGACTATGCGGGAAAACGCGGCCAAATTCAGTCCTCCGAGATCAAGCCGAATCCCTGCAAAGTGAAATAATGGAACTTCATCCCCCGTGGCGCCCATGAATCAATTTGACCCTCGGACCGTCGTCTTATTGTGCGGCATCATGAGCGGCCTGATGTCGTTGGTGTTGTTTTCGCTCAAACGCAGTTATCCCCAGTCCATCCGGGGCCTGGGCGACTGGGCTGGTGGCTTGTTATTGCTTTGTTTTGCCGGCGTGTTGGCCGCTATGCGCGGCCTGTTGCCCGAAACCCTGACCCTTTCAGCCGTCACATCTTTCTATTTTCTGGGTTTGTACTGGCTGCTGTACGGTACTGAACAATTCCTGCAACGCCCGAAGCCGGTCATACCCTGGCTCACAGTCATTGGCATTCTGGTTGCTCTTCACGTGTGGTTCACCAACGGCCAACCGTCTTTGGTCGGGAAATTAATCGTAATCAATGTGGGGGGCATCCTCATTTTCGGCGCACACGCCTATCTGGTGTCGCGCTTCCAGCAAAAAGGACTTGGAAAGTGGCTGACCTTTGGCTCGCTCATTTCCTGTGTTGGCTTGCAGATTTTGCGTTTGGTCACCCTGTTTGTTGACCCGACTGAACTGGACTTTTTGGGACAAACCTTTATCAACCAGTTTTACACGGTTGGCTTTTCTTTTTCGGTCCTCTTATTTTCCATTGGCGTTTTGCTCATGGCATCCGAACAACTGCGCGACCAACTTGAACAATTGGCCACCCGCGATTCACTCACCCAGGCATTCACCCGGCGCCACTGGAATTACCTGAGTGAAGGCGAGTTTCTGCGCTGCAAACGCTCAGGCCGCTGCTTGGCGGTGCTGGCCCTCGACCTGGACCATTTCAAAGCGATCAATGACACCCACGGCCATCAAATGGGCGACACCGTGCTCAAAAACTTTGTCAAACGGGTTAATGCCCACCTCCGGCACAGCGATCACCTGGGCCGATTTGGCGGTGAGGAGTTTTTGCTGATGTTGCCCGACACCACGCTGGAACAAGCCCTCCAGGTGGCAGACCGCATCCGCATGGATTTGGCCAAAACGACCGGTTCACCCTTTTGTACTGTCAGTATTGGGGTGACCACATCAGACGGCCGTGATCGCTCAGTCGAAGCCATTTTGGCGCGGGCCGATGCAGCGATGTACCGCGCCAAGGCCAATGGCCGAAACCGGATTGAATCGGCTTGACCCTCAGCTCCTAGCCCTTGAAGCAGCCTGGGTGTCAATCGTGTTGGGCTTCCAGTTTCGCCCAGGCCGAGTCCGAAACCAGTGAAAAATCGACGACACGATTGCGACCCAATCGTTTTGAACCCAGCGCCTGAATGGCCACGCCGCGCAACAACAATCGTAAACCGCCACCTGCAACCGTGTTCATGCCCGTCATCACAACCGCCAATACCACCGGCAACAGGCTGAAATCCATCGGCACCATCCAGATGCCAATCAAAAACTGGTCGGCCAGCAAGTTGAGCCGTTCAACGTCACGCGGGTTGACAGATCGCCTGGCGAGCCACCACGCCAAGGGCGGCCAGGCCAGGCAATAAAGCGTGGGTCCCAGCCACAGGAGCCAGCCTGCATTTTTCTCGGCCATGACAGCCGCGAACATGACCCATGCACAGACCAAGCCCCCTGTGCGCGCATAAAAACTGCGCCGCGCAAAACCCAACCGCGATTCGATGACCGATTGCGGCGGTCGGTTTGGACTGCTGAGCATGGCCCATTGTCCTGAAAATTCAACCATACGCGTCCGCCAAGCAGGTGACAAACTGCACAGGTTGGCACAAAACTGGATTGAGCGTTACAAGCTGGGTACTGGCCGTGCAGCGCCCCAATGATGACCAACCTAATTGCCGATTGACGGAGCAACTGCCTACAATTTGCCCATGCGCCCTACCCCAATGCCCACCGAGGCTCCAGCAATAACCATGCCGCCCGCCCCCTCTGGCGCGCCCTATCGCGACCGCAAACGCTACGCCTGGTTGCTCTCTTTGGTATTGCCGGGCGGTGTGGCGTTTGGCCCGGCATTGATGCTGGTAACTGGCGACCCACTGACCCTGTGGCTGGCACCGCTGTTTTATTACGTGGCGGCTCCCTTGCTGGACATGTTGATCGGTGAAGACCTGAGCAACCCGCCTGAAGGGGCGGTTCCTGCATTGGAGGCCGACCCGTATTACCGCTGGATCACCTACGCCTTGGTGCCATTGTTGTGGGGCGCGTTCATCTTCGGTGCCTGGTTTGTCAGTACCCAGGCGCTGCCTTTTCACGGCCTGGTGGCGATGGTGTTGATTTGCGGCGGCGTCGGCGGTTTTTGCATCAACCTGGGCCATGAAATGGGCCACAAAAATACGCCGTTGGAGCGGCTTTTGACCCAACTGATTTTGGCCCCCACCTTTTACGGCCACTTTACGGTAGAGCACAACCGGGGCCATCACCGCGATGTAGCCACCCCGGCAGACCCAGCCTCTTCGCGCATGGGTGAATCGATTTACCGCTTTGCCCTGCGCGAATTGCCAGGAGCTTTCACGCGGGCTTGGGCGCTGGAAAAACACCGCCTTGCCAACCGCGGTCTGCCGGCCTGGTCGGCCCAGAACCTGATCTTGCAGCCCGCGCTGATCACGTTTTTGTTATGGGGCAGCCTGATGATCTGGCTGGGTTGGCCGGTTTTGGCGTTCTTGCTGGTGGCCTCGTTGTGGGCCAACTTTCAGCTCACCTCCGCCAACTATGTCGAGCACTATGGCCTGCTGCGCAAACAGCTCAGCCCCGGAAAGTTTGAACCCTGCCAGCCGCACCATTCCTGGAACAGCAACCACGTGTTTTCAAACTGGATCCTGTTTCATTTGCAACGCCATTCAGACCACCATGCCCACCCGCTGCGGCGATACCAGTCATTGCGGCACTTTGACAACCTGCCCACCTTGCCCAATGGTTATTTCGGCATGTTCCTGGTAGCCTACATACCGCCGTTATGGTTCTATGTGATGGATGAGCGCTTGCTGGCCCGCGTGGGGCGCAAGGCGCAAGACATCAATCTGGATCCTGAACGGCGCCAGCAATTGATTCAGAAATATCAACTCACTTAAATGCATTTATTCAGTATTTTAATAAATAATAATTTATTAATTGATAATTTTTAATATAAATAATATAGCTTATTGTGCAATTATTACGACAACAATCGCCATATTTTCAAATTATAGTTTTTGTAAATAAGATAAATAGTCTATGTCAAGCTTTTTGCGGCATAAAAATGAACCAGACAAGCTCCAGCGCTGGCCCTGGTTCACACTGACACAATCGTTGCCTGGCCAAACGGCAATGCCTCGTTGGGCCACTGGTTGGCATGGGTTACCTGCACAACACCTTTTGACAACAAAGTAGCCGCACGAATCACACCCGCGTGGGTAACCCAAACGGTGTCTGTGCGGGTAGCGATGGTTTGGGCCCACACGGCAGTCACCCGCGCCATCACGTCTTGCACGCTCTCGGCGCCACCAAAACGCCAAGTGCCGAAGTTGTCAGTCCAATTCGCGAGCTCCGCGGCAGGTATGGCCTCCCAGGGCTGGCCTTCCCAATAGCCAAAGTTCATTTCCGTCAGGCGCGAATCGGGCTGCGCCAGCAAATCGGGGCGCAGTTGCTGCAGGGCATGGGCCAATTGGGCGCAACGCTTCAGGGGTGAACACATCATTTGCGCGCCAACTGGCAGTTCGTGCGCCAAAGCGGCAGCGGCTTGCGCGGTGGCTTGTTGGTCGGCCAGAACGTCACTGGCTCCATAACAAACACCCGGCGCGATGAGCGGTTGTGCATGGCGCACCAGCCAGAGCTTCACAGGGTGAACGCCAACGCCAGATAAAAAACCACTTCGCACACCTGCTGCGTGGCGCCCAGGCAGTCGCCGGTAAAACCTTGCAAACGCCGCCAAAACAGGCGCCACATCCAGCCCATGGCCAATAGGGCTGCCAGGGTTGGCACGATGAGGTTCAATCCATCATCCAGCCAACTGACTGCCATCAGCGCCAGAACCACCCATGCCAAAGCTATCACCAAGCCGCGGTTGCTGATCTGGTCGGCCAGCGGTTTGGATTTGCTGGTGGCGTCGTCACCCACATGGCGCAGCGTGCGTATCAGCACCAAGGGCAGCGCCCGGGAGACCACGTGCGCTGCAAACAGGGCCAGGCACATGACA
>JANOVW010000165.1:0-8917 GCA_031417575.1 Rhodoferax sp.
TGCGCCACTGGTTCGCGTTTTTCCACAATCGTGTAACGGATGTTGGGGCGGTCGAAACTGCTGATGAAGGTGCGGGCCGATTCGAGCTGAAGCCGCTCCACAATGTCTTGCCGCGTCAGTGTGTCGGCAGTGGCGGTCAGCGCAATCCGCGGCACGTGGGGGTAACGCTCATGCAGGATCTTCAGGGCCCGGTATTCGGGCCGGAAATCATGCCCCCACTGGCTTACGCAGTGAGCTTCGTCAATCGCAAACAGGCTTAAATGGCCGCGTTCGTACAACGCGTCCAGCAGATCCACAAAGCGATCGGTCATCACCCGTTCGGGGGCCACATAGAGCAAGGTGATGTCGCCACGCAACCATTGGCGTTCCACATCGGCGGCCACCTCAAAACTCTGCGAAGAATTCAGGAAGGCGGCCTTGACGCCCGCCTCTTGCAACGCGCCAACCTGGTCGTGCATCAGGGCGATCAGCGGCGAGATCACAATGGAAAGGCCCAACCCGGCTTGTTGCCGTGCAATGGCCGGAATTTGGTAACACAGTGATTTGCCGCCACCGGTGGGCATCAGCACCAGCGCGTCGCCACCACCGGCCACGTGTTCCACCACCGCCTGTTGCGGCCCGCGCCAAGCGCTATAGCCAAACACATCGCGCAAAATCGCAAAGCTGGCATCGGCCAAGGGTGCTGGTTGCACCGGGTTTGGTGCCGTTTGGGTACTGTGCATTAGTTCTGGCGGGTCATCAAAAAGGACGGCATTGCGTTTCCAAATCGTTCGTGAAGTAGGCGCGCGGTCGATTTTCAAGAGAAAGGGCGTGTCTAGAAATTCAATTCTGGGGATGCAGTGCGAGGCGCAAACCACAGACATACGTCAGTATGGCGAGGATTTGCAACGACGCAATGCGCCCCAAAATTGGATTTATAGACACGCCCTTACATTTGTTCCCAGGGCAGTCCGTCATGCCTCCATCCGTTGATGGTGGAGCGGTGGAAATGGTCGTCCAGGTCACCCTCAAAACCATGCACCACGTTGACCACGTCGGAAAACCCGGCGCCCTCAAGTGCCAGCGCGGCATCAATGGTGCGTTTGCCGCTGCGGCAAATCAGCACCACCGGGCGGTCTTTTCGGGGTGATTCCTGTTCCACCAGGCGCACAAATTCCGCCGGATTGGGCGATAAATCGGGGTATTCGTACCAGGCGATGATGTGCACGCCAGGAGGGCGCCCGACGTAAAGGGCTTCAATTTCCATGCGCACATCGATGAACAGCGCCTCGGGCTCCTGCTGAATCAGGGCCCACGCTGCCTTGGGAAGAAGGTTTCTCATGCCAGTATTGTCCAATATCGCTTTTGGCATGGGCAGATGGGCTACTTTGTAACAAAATGCTTGGCAGCTTGAGAGGCGCGGGACTAAAATGACAGGCCCACTCTGTATCAAGCGTTTCTTGCCCACCTGTAACCATGAGCGAGCTGCTGCACAGCTTTCAGAACCTGTTGACCCGCGTCTCTTTGCACTTTGCGGCAACTGAGACTGGGCAGACGCGCGGGCGCGCTAGGATCACGACTGGGAGATTCATGCCGTGGCAACGTGCAATGACGGTCGCATTGGGCCTTTGCACGCTGTTGGTGCTGCAACCTGCGCACGCCAAGCGGATTGCCCTGGTGATGGGCAATGACAATTACCAAACCGTCTCCAAACTCCAAAAGGCCGGCAATGACGCCGTGGCCATGGCCACCGAGTTGCGGGCGGCCGGGTTTGAAGTGGTGCTGCACAAAGACCTGAACTACCGTGGCATGGTGCGCGCCTTTGAGTCGCTTTACGCCAGCATCACCGGTGGTGATGAAGTGGTGGTGTTTTACGCTGGCCACGGTGTGCAAATCAAAAACGGCAGTTTTCTGTTGCCGACCGACATCGAAGCCAATAGCGAATCGGAAGTCGAAAAAACCTCTTATTCGCTGGGCGACATGATGGAGCACTTGACCCAAGCCAAAGCCGCGTTCAGCCTGGTGATGATCGATGCCTGCCGCGACAACCCCCTGAAAACCGCCCGCAGCACCCGGGCCATCGGCAACACCCGGGGCCTGAACCCGCCCGATCCGCCCAAGGGCCAGATGATTGTGTATTCAGCCAGCCGCGGCCAACAGGCACTTGATCGCTTGAGCGAAGCCGACGGCCACCCCAACAGCGTGTTCACCCGTGAGTTCATTGCGCGCATGCGCAAGCCCGGCCTGCGCGTGGAAGAGCTGGTGCGTGAAATCCAGGATTCGGTCGAAACCCTGGCACGCAGCGTGAGCCACGAACAGCGCCCGGCGTTTTATAACGAAGCGCGCGGCAACTTCTACTTTTTTGCGCCAACTGGTACCGCCGCTGCCCCCACAGGCGTTGCCGCGCTGGGTGCCGTCAGCGAAGCGCTACGCGAAGACCGTTTCTGGGAAGACACCAAATCAGCGGGTAACCGCGAAGGTTTTGAGGCCTATTTGGGCCAATACCCGGCTGGGCGCTACGCCAGCCTGGCGCGGGCCAACATCAACCGCCTGCAGGCGGGCAGTGCCGCCGCCGCCGGGTTGGGCGCGGCAGCGGCTAACACCGCCATGAGCAACACGGCCAATGCGCCGACAGTGGGCCAAACCGGTTTGCCGTCAGCCCATTCCGCGGTGGCAGCGGCCCAAGCGGCGGTAGCGCCCGGTGCCCCCATGCCCAACCGGGTGGTGCCCCCACCCCCTGCTTCAACCCAGGTGGCCGCAGCCGGGCGGCGCACCCGCACTACCGCGCCGATGCGCATGCCCAATGGTGACACCTATGAGGGCGAGGTGGTCGGTGTAACCCGAACGGGCCTGGGTGTTTACGTGTTTGCCAACGGCGATAAATATGAAGGCAACTTCGAAAGCAACCTGTTCAATGGCAAGGGTCTGCAGACCTACGCCAGCGGTGACGTTTACCGGGGCGATTTCGTCAACAATACCAAAACCGGGCAAGGCATCTACCTGTACGCCAATGGCGATCGGTACGAAGGCGGTTTCCAGGACAACCTGCTCCACGGCAAAGGCATTCACACCTTCAAAAGTGGCGACATTTACGAAGGCCAGTTCAGCCTGGGTGAAAAAATCGGCAAAGGCATTTACCGGTTTGGCAACGGCGACCGGTTTGAGGGCACGTTTCAAAACAACCAGTTCAACGGCCCCGGCGTGATGATTTTTGCCAATGGCGACCGGTACGAAGGCGAGTTCCGCAACAATGCCAAAGACGGCAAAGGCGTGCACTTCTTCGCCACCAAAGACCGTTATGAAGGCACCTTCAGCGTGGGCAACCAGGCCGGCGTTGGTACCCACTTTTATGCCAATGGCGACCGCTACACCGGCAGCTTTAACAACGGCGTACGCCACGGCAAAGGCACCTATGTGTTTTCAAACGGCCAGGTCCGCGAGTTCGAATTTGACAATGGCGTTGAAAAAGCGCGCTGATACGCAATTGACCAAAACGTCATGGGCCGTGCCCGGATTTGCGGCAGCCACCTCGTAATTAACCCGATAGAACGTTACATGACGCAACCCCCTGTTTACACCCGTGGCCAGGCCTTGCCAGGCTTGTTGGCCAAGCGCATCGCCGTTCTGGATGGTGCCATGGGCACGATGATCCAGCGCTTCAAGCTAACCGAAGCCGATTACCGGGGCGAGCGGTTTGCAGCGCACTCCAAAGACGTCAAAAACAATGGCGACTTGCTCAGCCTGACCCGCCCGGATGTCATCCGCGACATCCACGAAGCGTATCTGGCTGCCGGGGCCGACCTGATTGAAACCAACACCTTTGGCGCCACGGCCGTCACACAGGCTGATTACGATCTGGGCCACCTGGCGCACGAGATGAATCTGGCTTCTGCCCAACTGGCGCGCGCTGCCTGCGACAAATACGCCACGCCTGACAAACCCCGGTTCGTGGTGGGCGCACTGGGGCCAACACCCAAAACCGCCAGCATCAGCCCCGATGTGAACGACCCCGGTGCCCGCAACGTGACATTCGAAGAACTGCGCAGCTCATATTTTGAGCAAGTGCAGGCCCTGGTTGAAGGTGGCAGCGATGTTTTGCTGATCGAAACCATTTTCGACACGCTCAACGCCTAGGCCGCTTTGTTTGCCTTTGAGGAATATTTTGAGCAATCGGGTGAGCGCCTGCCGTTGATCATCAGTGGCACGGTTACCGACGCATCAGGCCGTATTTTGAGCGGCCAGACGGTTACCGCCTTCTGGTACAGCGTGCGCCATGCGCAGCCGCTGGCCATCGGTTTGAACTGCGCCTTGGGTGCCGCCTTGATGCGGCCCTATATCCAGGAACTCAACCGCGTCGCGCCCGATACCTTTATCAGCTGTTACCCCAATGCGGGTTTGCCCAACCCGATGGCTGAAACCGGGTTTGATGAAACACCACAAGACACCTCGCGCCTGCTGCGCGAGTTTGCCGCTGAAGGCCTGGTCAACATCGTGGGTGGCTGCTGTGGAACCACACCCGAGCACATCTCCGCGATTGCGCAAGCTGTCAACCCGCTGGCAACCCGCGCCTTGCAGCGGGAATATTTTTACAAGGAAGCGGCTTGACCGGTGGGCGGCAGCTGTTGCGCCGCTGCGGCGTCTTGGCGCTCTGGGCGCTGGTTGGTCCGATAGGGGCACAACCGGGTTCGGCCAACCTCGCGTCGGGTTTTCCGCCGGTTCCGCGCTTCGTTGAAGAAACCGAAAGCGCTGGTTTCCAGAGCCGATTCGAAGGTGAAGGTGAATTTTTGGTGGGCGGTGGTGTGGCCACGTTCGATTGCGATGGCGACGGCTTGCCCGATGTGTATGTGACGGCGGGGGTTAACCGTTCCAAGTTTTACCGCAACAAAAGTACGCGTGGCGGGCCGATCAAGCTGCAAGAAGAGCGCTCGGGCCTGGAAGTAACCAACGCCATCGGCGCTTACCCGATCGACATCGATGCTGACGGCCACGCCGATCTGGTGGTGCTGCGGGTCGGCGAGGTGCAGGTGTTTCGGGGCTTGGGCCAGTGCAAGTTTGAGCGCGCCAATGAAAAATGGGGCCTGCAAAGCAGCAATGGCTGGCACAGCGCGTTTGCCGCCACGTGGGAGCGTGGAAACGCATGGCCCACGTTGGCCATTGGTACCTATGTTGATCGCAGCAAACCCGAATTCCCTTGGGGCAGTTGTACGCCTGCGCTGTTGCTTCGCCCTGCCGCAGCCCCCGGCAAGTTTGCCCCGCCCAGCGCCCTCACGCCCGGGCACTGCGCCTTGTCGATGCTGTTTTCGGATTGGGGGCGGCGCGGCCAGCCCGATTTGCGGGTGAGCAACGACCGCGAATACTACAAAGGTGGCGAAGAGCAATTGTGGCGTTTCACAACCGGCGCAGCACCGGTTTTGTATGGGCCGGCCCAGGGCTGGAAACCCCTGCAAATATGGGGCATGGGCATCGCCAGCCATGACCTGGACGGTGACGGCAAACCCGAGCTTTTTTTAACCAGCATGTCCGACAACAAGCTGCAAAAACTTGAACCCGGCGCAACCGGGCCGCGTTATGCAGATATCGCTTACAAAACCGGCGTTACTGCCCACCGCCCTTACGCGGGTGGCGATGTGCACCCTTCCACCGCTTGGCACGCCCAGTTCGCTGATGTCAACCACGATGGGCTGGCCGATTTGTTCATCGTCAAAGGCAATGTCGGCCAGATGCCTGATTTCGCCACCCTGGACCCCAACAACCTGCTGCTGCAAAAACCCGACGGCAGTTTTGTTGAAGCCGGTTTGCAGGCCGGCGTAGCCAGCGTGCACCGCGGGCGCGGCGGCATGTTGGTCGATCTGAACGGCGACGGTTTGTTGGATATGTTGGTGGTGAACCGGTGGGAAAAGGCGCAGTTATGGCGCAACGTGGGCACCGGCACGGCTGAAAAACCGCTGCCCATGGGCCATTGGCTGCATGTGCGGCTGCAGCAAGAAGGCGGCAACCGCGATGCCATCGGGGCTTGGGTCGAGGTCGATTTGGGGTCCAAAATCATCCGCCAGGAATTGACCGTTGGTGGCGGCCATGCCAGTGGCCATTTGGGCTGGATGCATTTTGGCCTGGGGGCCGCCGCGCGCGTCAAGTTGCGGGTGCAATGGCCTGATGGCGGCACCAGTGCCTGGGCCGAGGCTGCTGCCGACAGTTTTTACCACCTGGACAAAACGCGCGGCCTGAGCCTGCGTAAAGTGGCCCCTTAGCGCGGGCCCGACAAGCGTTGGGTACTATCCATGGCCAACACCATCTCAAGTGGGCCGGTGTGCAGCACCCAAGCTGTATACCGTGTCATGATGTGGTCATAAATTAGCGTTAAAAATTTATTTTATGAAAATTAATGCTAATAAAAAAATATTTTTTACTATTTTAATAGTAGTATTTTGTGCAATTAATACGGAAACAAATGCTCAAATTATTAATGGTGATTCAGTTCAATTAAATAAATCTGGATTTGCGAAAAATGCAAGCCATGCTGTTGCCACTGAATGGATGGCTCTGGCCCTGAATTTGATTCAACAAACGCCCGGGTTCAGCCCGCCCGTCGCCGCAAGGGCACTGGGCTATTTGGGGCTCACTTTGTATGAGGCGGTGGTGCCCGGCATGCCCGATCGGCAAAGTCTGGCCGGGCAACTCAACGAACTCAGCAGCCTGCCGTGGGCCCAACCCGACGAGACCTTGCACTGGCCCACGGTCGCCAACGCCGCGCTAGCCACCATGTCGCGCATGATGTTCCCAACGGCGACCGCTGAAAACAAAGGTCGCATCGATCAACTCGAACGCAGCTTGCCACTCAAATACAGCGCCGACTTTGACCCGTTGCTGCGCACCCCCGAAGTCATCAACCGCTCGGAATCCTTCGGCAAACTGATGGCCATGGCCCTCATGACCTGGGCCCGCACCGATGGTGGCCATGCTGCCTGGGCGCCGCTGCGACGAGACCAAGCCAATTATTTGCCGCCCAGCGGGCCTGGTCAGTGGTCGGCCACACCACCCGCCTTCGCGCCGCCCTTGTTGCCGCGCTGGGGCCAGAACCGCCCGTTTGTGCTCAAAGCACCCTCCGATTGCCCTGCGCCGCCGCCGCTGCCCTTCTCGGAAGCGCCTGATTCGGCTTTTTACAAAGATGCGCAGGAGGTGTTCGCCGTCAGCAATGGCGCCACCCAAGCACAACGCCAGTTTGCCCTCTACTGGGCCGATGACCCACTCAAAACCCCTACCCCGGCGGGCCATTGGGCCTTTATTGCGGGCGATGTGCTCAAGGCCCGCAAAGCCAGTTTGGCCGAAGCGGCGCAAACCTACGCGCAACTGAACATGGCCATGTCTGACGCGTTTATTGCCGCCTGGCACACCAAATACAGCCTGAACGTGATGCGCCCGGTCAGCTACATCCAGCAGGGGCTGGAGAGCAATTGGGTGCCGCAGCTCATGCACACCCCGCCGTTCCCGGAATACCCCAGCGGGCACTCGGTGCAGTCGAGCGCAGCTGCTGGGGTGTTGTCAAACCTGTTTGGCGCCAATACTGCGTTTACCGACAACACCCACAACGACCGGGGTTGGGGCCCCCGCCAGTTTCCCAGTTTTGCCACCGCTGCCGACGAGGCGGCACTGTCACGCCTGTACGCGGGCATCCACTTCCGTTTTGGCGTCGAAGGCGGGCAGGTGCAGGGGCGTTGCGTGGGTGAGCGGGTGTTGGCACTGAAACTGAGCCGGGAGCCAGTTCGCTGAGGTTGTCGTGGACGCCCATGGGTGCGTCCTTTGCCTGAGCGGTTATCCGGTGGCAACTGTCAACCCAAGCGCCCCAGCCAAGGGAAACTCCCAATCCCGGCCCATTTAAGCCCGTCGATAATTTGTGCATCGTCTGAACTAAGGCGATGTTATTTCAACCACCGAGCCACACCAATGGCCAAACTGACGGAGACTTCAATGCGCATCAAACACACTTTGACAGCCCTTGCCCTGGGCCTGACAGCCATGGGCGCCATGGCGCAAACCATCGGCGTGAGCTGGTCCAACTTCCAGGAAGAGCGCTGGAAAACCGACGAAGCGGCGATGAAAACCCAGCTTGAAAAATCGGGTGCCAAATACATCAGCGCTGATGCTGGCGGCTCGCCAGAGAAGCAGTTGGCTGACATTGACAGCCTGATCTCCAAAGGTGCCAAGGCGCTGATTATTCTGGCCATGGACAAAGATGCCATCTTGCCGGCCGTCAACAAAGCCAATGCGCAAAAAATTCCGGTGGTTGCATATGACCGCCTGATCGAAGCCCCTGGCGTGTTTTACATCACGTTTGACAACGTCGAAGTGGGCCGCATGCAGGCCCGCGCCATTCTGGCAGCCAAACCCAAAGGCAACTACGTGATGATCAAGGGTTCGCCGACCGACCCGAATGCCAATTTCTTGCGGGGTGGCCAGCAAGAAGTGATCGACGCTGCGGTTAAAAAAGGTGACATCAAGATTGTGGGTGAAGAGTACACCGACGGCTGGAAACCAGAAGTCGCCCAGAAAAACATGGAGCAGATCATCACCAAAAACGCCGGCAAGATTGACGCGGTGGTGGCTTCCAACGACGGCATGGCCGGCGGCGTGGTGGCGGCGTTGACGGCCAAGGGCATCAAGGGCGTGCCGGTGTCGGGCCAAGACGGTGACCATGCTGCGCTGAACCGCGTGGCCCTCGGCACCCAAACGGTGTCCGTCTGGAAAGACTCGCGCGATCTGGGCCGTGACGCAGCCGCTGCCGCAGTTGCCTTGGCCAATGGCAAAAAAGTGACCGGTGCCACCAAATGGGCCGGCGGCGAGAAGAAGGTTGAGTTGCAGGCCCAGTTCCTCAAGCCTCTGCCCGTCACCATCAAAAACCTCGATGCCGTCCTGAAAGCGGGCTGGATCAAGAAAGACGTTT
>JANOVW010000166.1:0-12332 GCA_031417575.1 Rhodoferax sp.
CGAACCTTGCATGATGGTTTGCAAGGTCGTCGTAAAACGCCCCGAATTGGCAATCAGGTCCCAGTAGCGGGCCAGGCGTGCGAAGCGCTCCATTTCAGCCGCGCTGACCGCGCCCGTTTGTTGCACTGTGTAGGGCGGGTCTGGGTCATACACCATGGCGTGTTCAACGGTGTGCCGCGCTATCGGCGTGCCGCGCAGCCGCTTCAAAAGGCCCAGCTGGATTTCATGCGGCTTCAAGGCGTAGAGCCGATCAAAGCCTTCGGCAAAACTGGCCATTGACTCACCCGGCAGGCCGAAAATCAAATCGGTATGCAGGTGCGCGTTTGAATGCGCCACCAGCCAAGCCAGGTTGGCTTCGGTTTTGGCGTTGTCTTGCCGGCGCGAAATACGTTGCTGCACCTGAACGTTGAAGCTCTGGATACCAATTTCAAACTGCAACACGCCTGGTGGAAATTCAGCAATTTTTTCCTTGAGTTTGTCGGGCAAATGATCCGGGATCACTTCGAAATGAACAAAGAGACTGGCCCCCACGCTCACCACTGCGTGTGGTTCACTGCCCCCCGCGGGGGCCAATTCCCCTTGGGGCGGCCCGGCGGGGAATTGCGCAGCCAGGCTTGCAAGTTTGTCCAGAAAGAACTGCAAGATACGGATCGACGCGTCAATCTTCAAATTGAACGTGCGGTCGACAAACTTGAAGGTGCGTGCCCCGCGCTGGTACAAACTTTCAAGTTCGCCCAGAAAACGCTCGACATCGAATGCCCAGGCCGTTTTATCGAGCGAAC
This sequence comes from Rhodoferax sp., assembly GCA_031417575.1. Classification (GTDB taxonomy): domain Bacteria; phylum Pseudomonadota; class Gammaproteobacteria; order Burkholderiales; family Burkholderiaceae_C; genus JANYCG01. The sequence continues at coordinate 783 of JANOVW010000166.1, forward strand.
TCAGGCAAAACTCGCACTTGAACGGGCAACCACGGGATGCCTCGACGTACAAAACACGGTGGGCCAGGTCGGCCTCTGAATAAGCGTCGTACGGCAGGGCAAGGGTTTCCAGCGGAGGCTGCTCTCCCACGATGATTTTCATCAGTGGCTGTGGCCCATGCAGCAAGGCCCGGCAGAGCTTGGGGAAACTGACATCACCCCAACCCGTGATGACATGATCAGCGAGCCGCACAATGTCTTGCTGATCAGTTTCATGGCTGACTTCCGGTCCGCCCAGCACGATCTTGATCTGAGGCCGTTGCGTTTTGAGCAGGCGCACCAAGGCGCAGGTTTGCGTGACGTTCCAGATGTACACACCCAAACCGATGACCTGCGGGTTCTGCGCCAACAGTTCGTCGGCAATTTCCTGCGGTTGCCGGGCAATGGTGAACTCACGCAATGCCGTTTGCGCCCGCAGTTCCCCCATGTTGGCCAGCAAGTACCGCAAACCCAGCGACGCATGGATGTACTTGGCATTGAGCGTACAAAGAAGGATGGGGACAGCCGGGTTCATTCAGTTTGTCGAAGTGCCTGCAATTATCGCAAGGGATAATGAAAGACCAAAAGACTGAGGATGGAACTTTTAAAGCGCTATCAACCTCAGACCTTTCGCCGCTGACTGTTACTCTTGAAGATGAATCCGACCCCCCTAAACAAAACCCTTCTTGCCGCTGGTTTTTTGGCTTTGGCAGCTTGGGGCGCGGGCACATGGGCGCAAACCGGTATTGCGGGCGACGTCAAAACCACGTTGAAAAACTCGGTGACCAACACCGTGGTGACCGAGCAAGTCCGCGCCGAACTGCTGGCCCACGCGCCTGACGGCGCGGATGCAGGTAAAACCGTCTGGGTGGGTTTGCAGCTCTCGCACAAACCCGAATGGCACACCTATTGGAAAAACTCGGGCGATTCGGGCCAGCCCACGACGCTGAGCTGGACTTTGCCTGATGGCGTGACTGCGGGCGAGATCAACTGGCCGGTGCCCCAAAAAATCCGGATCGGCACCTTGGCCAATTACGGCTACGAAAACACCGTGCTGTTGCCGGTTCCGCTGACCGTCACGCCGAGCTTCAAGCCCCCACTGTTGGCTAATGACATCGAGGTCAAACTCAAGGCAGCCTGGCTGGTGTGCAAGAAGGAATGTATTCCAGAAGAGGGCGAGTTTGTGGTGCGGATTCCGGTCAAGGGGTCTACCGCAGTTCACGGTGCCGTGTTTGACGCGACGCAAAAGGCCACGCCCCGCGCGCTGCCAAACATTGCGGGCGGGTCCATTCCGGCCAGCCGCGCCGTGATTGACGGCAACCAGATCGTTTTTGAAGTGCAGGGCCTGCCCACCGATCTGCGGGGAAAAACGCTGGCTTTTTTCCCGGAAACGCCCGAGGTGATTGAAACCAGTGCTGTGGGCAGCCAATCGTGGAACGGTGCCGTGTGGCGTGTCAATGTGCCGCTATCGGCGCAACGCAGCAACAGCCCCACCGTGATGCCGCTGGTGCTGGCTGCTGATGTCAATAGCCTGCCGGTGAGTTATCGGGTTGAACTCAGGGTGGCGGGCGCTTGGCCGGTACTGGCGGCCGCTGCGGTCATGCCACCCGCCCTCGAAGCGGCGTTGAAGGCCAACGCAGCGGCATCATTGGGTGGCGCCACCGTTGCGCCCATCGGCCTCATCGCGGCACTATTGGGCGCGTTGCTGGGCGGGCTCATCCTGAACCTGATGCCCTGCGTGTTCCCTGTGCTGGCGATCAAGGTGATGAGCCTGGCACAAAACGGCGCAACTGTGCGCAACCAGCGCCTGGGTGCGCTGGCCTACACGGTGGGCGTTGTCGGGTCATTCCTCGCACTGGGTGCGCTGTTGATCGCCTTGCGCAGCGCCGGCGAGCAATTGGGCTGGGGGTTTCAATTGCAATCACCCGCCGTGGTGGCTGGCTTGGCGGTGTTGTTTACCTTGCTGGGGTTGAACCTGGCGGGTCTGTTCGAGTTTGGGCAGTTTTTGCCCACTGGCCTCGCGGGGGTTCAGGCCAAAAACCCGATGTTGAATGCATTGCTTTCAGGCGTATTGGCGGTAGCCATTGCTTCACCCTGCACCGCGCCGTTCATGGGGGCTTCGATGGGCCTGGCGGCCACCCTGCCCGCGCATGAGGCGCTTTTGATCTTTGCTGCCCTGGGGGTGGGCATGGCCCTGCCTTTGGCAGCGGCTGGCCTGGTGCCTGCCGTAGCCCGTGTGCTGCCGCGCCCGGGCCCGTGGATGGATACCTTTCGCCGCCTGATGGCGTTCCCGATGTTTGCCACGGTGGTCTGGCTGGTCTGGGTGCTGGGGCAGCAAAGCGGCATCGATGGCGCGGGGGCCTTGCTGGCCTTGCTGGTCGCGTTGGCCTGGGTGGTGTGGTCCTTGACTCTTGTGTCTCGATCGAAAGCGGTGTGGGTTGCCCTGTCACTGGTGGTGTTGGCTTTTTTAACCCAGGGCATCGGCCCCTACGTGTTGAAACCTGTCGACAACCCGCCAGTGGCAAGCGGCGAGCGATGGCAAGCCTGGGAGCCAGGCCGGGTCGAGCAATTGCTCGCGTCAGGCCGGCCGGTGTTTGTCGATTTCACCGCCGCCTGGTGCGTCACTTGCCAGGTGAACAAAAAAACCACCCTGACCCATGCGCAAGTGTTGGCCGATTTTGATGCCAGAAAAGTCGCCACCCTCAAAGCCGACTGGACACGTCGCGACCCGGCCATCACCGCCGCCCTGGCCCAACTCGGGCGCAATGGCGTGCCGTTGTATGTGATTTACAAACCGGGTGCAGCACCGGTTTTGTTGTCGGAGTTGCTCAGTGTCGAGCAAGTGCGAAACGAGTTGGCAAAACTATAGAACCGCCAGTACTGCCAGCAAAGTCGGTTTAGACTTGTTGCATGACTTCAAACCCCTCTTCTGTTCCCTACGCCGGCATCTGGCCCGCCCTGCTGACTCCGCTGACCGACAGGCTGGACATCGACATCCCGCTGTTTGCGGCCCACTGCAAGAATTTACTGGCTGCGGGCTGCACCGGTGTTACACCCTTCGGCACCACCGGTGAGGGGCCGTCATTCAGCGTCAATGAACGCATCGCTGCGGTGGACGGCCTCATCGCTGCGGGTATTCCGGCCCAGCGCATGTTGGTCTCAACCAGCTGTGCGGCGCTGCCCGACACGGTGGCGCTGACCCGCCACGCCACCCAAGCCGGCTGTTTTGGCGTGTTGCTGCTGCCACCATTTTTTCTGAAAGGCGTGCCAGACCAAGGTGTTGTGGATGCCTATGCGCAAGTGATTGACCAAGTGGCAGACCCGCGGCTGCGCATCGTTCTGTATCACATCCCCCAAGTGAGCGGCGTGCCCTTGAGTCACCGGGTGATTGAAACCCTGATGGCGCGTTTCCCGGACAACATCATCGGCATCAAAGACAGCGGTGGCCAGCGCGACTGGTCATTGGGGTTGGCCAAGGCGTTTATGCCACCGTTGCAAGTATGGGTGGGCCACGAACCCGATTTGCAGGTGATGGCAGCGCAAGGCTCAGTGGGCGCCGTGAGTGGTGTCGCCAATATCGCGCCCAAGCTGGTGCATCGGCTGGTGGCTGGCCACACCGCGCCCCAGGCCGCTGCCGACCTGGCCCGCACACAGCACCTTCTGGCAATTCTGACGGGTTACGGCTTGACCGCCGCCTTCAAGCACGTCATGGCCAACCTAACGGGCAACCCCGGTTGGCGGCGCGTCCGCGCACCGCTGGTGGCGCTGAATGATGCAGAACGCGCCAAACTGGATGCCCAAATGGCGGTTTTTGCGTTGAACGCAGCCCAAGACTGACCCCGGCCACCGGGCTGAGCTGGCGCTTCATTCCGGGCCGAAACGCGACCAACAAGCTGCCACTGCAAGACAAGGTTTTGCAAAAAGACTAGCATGAGCCCTTCAACCTTTTCGGCCGGAGAACCATCATGCTTGATCACCTGAAAGTCTTTTGCATCGTTGCCTTTTCTTCGCTAATGGGGTTGGGCACAGCGCACGGCGCACCTGCGGTGGGCCAAAAAGCCCCCGATTTCTCGTTGACCGACACAGCGGGCAAAACCGTCAGGCTCAGTGACTACAAGGGCCGCCACGTGGTGCTGGAGTGGAACAACCCCGGCTGCCCGTATGTGCGCAGGCACTATGACTCGGCCAACATGCAAACCCTGCAAAAAGAAGTCACTGGCAAAAACGTGGTTTGGCTGGCCATCAACTCCACAGCCGATTCCCACCCAGACTACCTCACGGCCGCACAGTTGGGCCGCTGGATGGTGCAGCAAAAAGCCGCACCCACCGCCACCTTGATGGACGAAGACGGCAAGGTGGGACATAGCTACGGTGCACGCACCACCCCGCATATGTACCTGGTGGATCCTCAGGGTGTTTTGATTTACGCCGGCGGCATCGACAACCAGCCTTCGGCACGCGGCGCCGAGCAGAAAAGCGCGACCAATTACGTGCGCCAAGGCATCAACGAAGCGCTGGCCGGCAAGGGCCTGAGCAAACCTGTCACAACACCTTACGGTTGCTCGGTGAAATACAAGAACGGTTCACCGGCCTGATGGCTTTGCCGGGTGTATTGCCCGACAATCGCACCATGCAATCTGACGATATCAACCATATCCTGAAACATCACCAGACCGTAGCGGTGGTGGGCCTCTCACCCAAGCCGCACCGCGACAGCTACGAGGTGGCCGAATACATGCAGCGCCAAGGCTGGCGCATCATTCCTGTGAACCCGGCGGCGCAGGTTACCGAGATTCTGGGCGAGAAGGTGTACGCCTCTTTAACCGAGGCTGCCAAGGCCGAGAAAATCGACCTGGTCGATGTGTTTCGTCGCAGCGAAGAGGTACCACCCGTGGCCGAAGAGGCGGTTGCCATTGGCGCCCAGGCGTTGTGGCTCCAGTTGGGCATTGAACATGACGCCTCGGCAACCAAGACCCGCGCAGCCGGGTTGCGCGTGGTGCAGAACAAATGCTTGCTGGTGGAGCATCGCCGCGGCACCTAGTGCCCCGGGGCTTTACAAATCCTGCTGATACCGCGCCACCATTTGCTCCTGCGTTTCGGGCGGAAACTCCACCCCCATTTGATCGCCAATCATTTTTCCCATCGTCGGCAAAACGGAACGGGCCACCTGCGTTTGGGCCGACCATAGCCGCGAGCGCATCAAGGCCTTGGCGCAATGCAAATAAGCCTGCGCCACAGTGATGACCACCACCACCTTGGGCGGTTTTTTATCCGTCGCGAAAGCCTGCAAATGCCCAGGCGCAACCGACAAGCAGGCGCGGCCGTTGATCCGCAGGGTTTCATCGACCCCCGGCAGCATAAAAAGCAACCCGACCTGGCCGGTTTCAATGATGTTGCTGAGTGAATCCAGGCGGTTGTTGCCACTGGCATCGGGCAGCAACAAGGTGTGCTCATCCTGCACTTTCACAAACCCCGGCTCGCCTCCACGGGGTGTGGCATCTTGTTGGCCCAGGGCGTTGCTGCTGCCCATGACCAGAAAAGGTGACAGTTGGACGAAGCGTTGGCAATGCGGATCCAGAAACGTCAACTCCTTGGCCAGGGCACGTTCACCGGCGGATGCATAGAGGCTGCGCAATTGGGTCTGGCTGGAAATCGTGTGCGATGTCATGTGAAACTCCCGAGTCAACAATTTGGGGAACAGGGAAACCCCAGTCTAGCAATGCGGCGAAAATCGGCCGTCCGATTATCTTTTGCACACCATGACCGATACTGCCGCAACAGAAGCAACCGACGAGCAGGCGCTGCTGGTGCCCCACGCCGAATTTCGCCAAGGCCTGCCGGCCGGGCAGTTCCGTGTGATCGTCAACCCCGAACGCGCCCGCAAATTTGTACGCCACCGCTTGTTGATGATGCCGATCACCACCGCCATGGCCGGGATTGGCATTGCGTTGGCATTGTCACAAATGCCCTGGTGGGGTTTGGCGTTGATTGCCACTGCGGTTTTGTTGAACCGCCTGGTTCGCCTGCAAGCCGCCAAAATTCTGCTGCACTTGGCAACACAGGACGAAAAAACCTATTTTGAAGCGATGGAGTTCGAGATACTGGAAGTGCGCCGAGCGCGTTAGCCGGTCAGTAGAATTTTTGCCGGGCAAGCCTAACCATTCACCTCGCTGGCTGCCAGTTGCGCAATCAAACCATCTTCCGCCGATGCAACGCCAGAAACTCCCACGGCTCCGATAACCGCACCATTGCGCACAAGCGGAATGCCCCCTTCCAGCGGGCACAGGCCGTCAATCGCCAGCAACCTGACGCCCGCGCCACCGGCCGCAACGGCATCTTCAAAACCTTTGGTGGCGCGTTTGAAGTTCACCGAACAAATTGCTTTGGCCTGTGCTACGGTGATGGCGGCGTAATGCACATCGTCCATCTTGTGCAGCATGACCAGGTGGGCCGAGCTGTCTGCCACGGCAATCACCACTTTCCAGCCGCGCGCCTGCGCCTCGGCTTCGGCACGGGCAACGACGCGTTTGGCCTCGGCCAGAGCGATGGCAGGGCCATAAGGCGGCGTGCTTGCAACGATGGGGTTCAAAGGTTTCTCCGGAGTTAGGGCATTGAATGCGCCCATTGTGGACGCTATTCATGCCACAGCTGTGTGGCTGTACTGGCTGTCATGGTGGCGGGGGCCGGCAGTGCGACAACACCAAAACGCCCTGCGACAATGGCGCCATGAGCTCCAGCACCGCCTTTGGCGCCTTTGCGCCCCTTCAAAACGACACCTTCATCCGCGCCTGCCTGCGCCAGGCCACGCCGCACACGCCGGTTTGGCTGATGCGCCAAGCCGGGCGCTATTTGCCTGAATACAAGGCCACACGGACCAAAGCGGGTAGCTTCATGGGGCTGGCTACCAACACCGATTACGCGACCGAAGTCACTTTGCAACCCTTGGCCCGTTACCCGCTGGATGCCGCCATTTTGTTCAGCGACATCCTTACCGTGCCCGATGCCATGGGCCTGGGCCTGAGTTTTACCGAAGGCGAAGGCCCCCGGTTCGCCCACACCGTACGCGATGAAGCGGCCGTGGCGAAGTTGCAGGTGCCCGACATGGCGAAACTGCAATACGTGTTTGATGCGGTAACGTCCATTCGCAAAGCCCTGGGTGGCAAAGTGCCCCTGATCGGTTTCAGCGGCAGCCCGTGGACGCTGGCTTGTTATATGGTGGAAGGCAAGGGCTCAGACGACTACCGCTTGGTGAAAACCATGCTCTACCAACGGCCCGAACTGATGCACACCATGCTGCAAATCAATGCCGATGCGGTGGCGGCCTATCTGAACGCCCAAATTGATGCAGGTGCCCAAGCCGTGATGATTTTTGACAGCTGGGGCGGTGTGCTGGCCGACGGCGCGTTCCAGGCCTTCAGCCTGGATTACACCGCGCGTGTACTGGCACAGGTGAAAAAGACCCACGACGGCACCCCCACCGGTGTGCGGATTCCGCGTATCGTGTTCACCAAGGGCGGCGCCTTGTGGCTGAACGACATGGCGACACTGGATTGCGACGTGCTGGGCCTTGACTGGACATCCAACCTGGCGCACGCCCGGGCCCTGGTGGGCGGGGCCGTCAACCCCCTGGGCGCTGGCGTCGGCAAAGCCTTGCAGGGCAACATCGACCCGAATGTGTTGTTTGCAGCACCACAACAAATCCGCGACGAAGTGGCCAAAGTGCTCAACAATTTTGGGTTGCCGTTCAATGCAGCAGGTTCGGGGGCCGATGCCACAGGGCACGGCGCTTTGGAAGCCACCGGACCCACCCACATCTTCAATTTGGGCCATGGCATCAGCCAATTCACCCCACCCGACAATGTGGCGGTATTGGTGGATGCCGTGCACTCAATTTCGAAGCAAATGCGGGGTTGAAACGCGGTCGAAACGGGTTGCCAGGCCACGGTACACGCGCTGATTCAACAATGCGTAGCACAAAAATCGCTGCCCACAAGTCAGCCGAGACTCACTTATGCACAAATTTTTTGCTGCACCGCGCAAAACGGGTGATGCCGTTTTTGTACGTGCGCTACCGTACTAAGCAGCCGTAAGTTGTTGATTCATAATGGTTTTGAAAACTGCCAATTTTGGAGGCAACGCGATGAAAGCCTTTGTTTGCAAGGGTTTTTCGGTTGCACAGCAGGGTTATCAACAAAGTTATCCACAGAATTCGAGGAAGACCCGTTAAAGGCATTCAAATCAACACCTTAGCGCCGATATCTCAATCTTGACTTAACAAAATCACCTAAGCTGGTAGGCGGGCTTTTGAGGCCCAAATTGCCGTCCCTCCCCGCTCCACCCGCACCGACCCGCTAGATCCAGCCCCGACGCTCTGCCATGCCTCACCTTCTCGAAGTCGTGATTCAAACGCCCGCCCACAGCGCTGTCGGCGGGCCGTTGCATTACCGCGGTGGGGTGCCCTTGCAGGCAGGCCAACTGGTTCGGGTCCCTTGGGGTCAGCGTGAAACACTGGGCGTGGTATGGGACATCGCCTCACCCGATGAGGTGGCGGCTGACGTGGTGGGCAAGCTGCGGTATGTGAGCGCACCGTTGGCGGGCCTGGCACCCCTTGGGACCCACTGGCGACAACTGGTGACCTTTGCCGCAAATTATTACCAGCGCGCGCTGGGCGAAGTGGCGCTGGCGGCCCTGCCCCCGGCGTTGCGTGATCTGCAACCCGAGCAACTGGCTCGCCGGCTCAAGCGCCAGGCCACCACTAGGAAAAAAAGCCAAAATGTTGAAGCTACGCATGCACAAAATGCTCCTAAACATGTAGCATCAATTGATCTGACAGCGATTGAAGAATCGGCGTTGGCAACGGATTCTTCGCCAGCGCAGCCTGCACCTGCCAACCTGACCGCCGAACAACAAGCTGCTCTGGACGGTTTTGCCGCAGGCTCTGGGCCTTTTTTATTGTGGGGTGCCACCGGCAGTGGCAAAACCGAGGTGTACCTGCAAGCCGTCGAGCGCCTGCTCGTCGCCGACCCGCTCGCCCAGGCGCTGGTGATGGTGCCCGAGATCAACCTCACGCCCCAGCTCGAAGCGCGGTTTTACGAGCGGTTTGCGCCGCAGTATGGTGATGCAGCGCTGGTTTCCCTGCACAGCGGCATGACCAACCCGCAGCGCCTGAACAGCTGGCTGGCGGCCCATCAGGGCCCGGCCCGTATCGTGCTGGGCACCCGGCTGGCGGTGTTTGCCTCGATGCCGCACCTCAAACTCATCATCGTCGACGAAGAACACGACCCCAGCTACAAACAAACCGAAGGGGCGCGTTATTCGGCCCGCGATCTGGCCATTTGGCGTGGCAAAAACGAAGGTGTCAAAGTGCTGCTGGGTTCGGCCACCCCTTCGCTGGAGAGCTGGCACCATGCCACGGCAACGGGGTCGCGCAGGCCCAAATACCAGCGGCTGGACATGCCCACGCGCATCGGCGCGGGTGCCTTGCCCCAAGTGGTTCGGGTGGACATGAACCACCAGCCCAGAAAGGCGGTCATTTCCACGCCCTTGCTGGCCGCCATTCAGGCGCGCGCAGCACGGGGTGAACAAAGCATGCTGCTGCTGAACCGGCGCGGTTACGCCCCGGTGTTGGCCTGCAGCGCCTGCGAATGGAAGAGCGAATGCCCCCATTGCAGCGCCTACCGCGTTTTCCACAAAATAGACCGGAGTCTGCGTTGCCATCACTGCGGTTATGCCGAACCGGTGCCACGCGCCTGCCCGGAATGCGGCAATCTCGACTTGCAAACCGTAGGCCGGGGTACCGAACGCCTTGAAGAACACCTGGCCGAACTGCTCGCCGGCGTGACCCGCCCTGGCAGCGAATCGGCCCGCTACCCGCAGGGCGAGCCGCTGCGTATCGCCCGCATTGATGCCGACAGCACGCGGCTCAAAGGCGAGCTGGAGCGGCAATTGGCCGACGTGCATGCGGGCGAGGTGGATGTGCTGGTGGGCACCCAAATGATCGCCAAAGGACACGACTTTCGCCGCATCACCCTGGTGGCGGCCATCAACCCCGACGGGGCGCTGTTTTCCAGCGATTTCCGCGCGCCTGAACGCCTGTTCAGCCTGCTGATGCAATCGGCGGGGCGGGCCGGGCGCGACGCGCTGGTGAGCGGCCACAGCGAGATGTGGATTCAATCGTTTTACCCACAACACCCCTTGTTTGGCGCCCTCAAACGCCATGATTTTGCGGCCTTTGCTGCCAGCCAGCTGCAAGAGCGCCAAACCGCCAGTTTGCCGCCGTTCAGTTTTCAGGCACTGGTGCGGGCGGAGGCGCGCACGCAGGAAGTTGCGCAAGGGTTTTTAATGGCGGCTGCAGCCGCGGTTCAGGCACAAGCCCCCATCGAATCCGCTGACTATGTCACCTTGTACCCCGCCGTGCCGCTGAGTATTCAGCGCGTTGCCAATGTGGAACGCGCCCAAATGCTGATCGAAAGCCCCAACCGCGCCCGCCTCCAGGCTTTTTTGAACGCCTGGGCCGAGGTGCTGCACACCACCCGCGCCGGGCCTGCCGGAAAAGGGCTGATCCGCTGGGCGGTGGATGTAGATCCGCTGCTGATTTAAAGGGCTGGCAGCGTCTGGATGGGGCCCCAAGGTACCCAACGCGCACGCGCTGAATTGAACTTGGGAACACACTTTTACAGCCCATAAAAACATCTATTTGGTTATTTTTAAAAATTTAATTGATAATTTACAGTCAATAATGATATATTATACATAGCTTATTATGCAATTTAAATTTGAACAATTTCCATCATTTATTCAACATATAAATTACAATTTAATTAAATGAATCCGTTGCCAAGCTCCGCCACCACCTGCCACCTGGCCGTCCTCGCATCGGGCGCAGGAAGCACCTTGCAGGCGGTGGCGCAAGCCTGCAGCGCGGGTGTTCTGTCGGCCCGCATTGCGCTGGTTATCAGCAACAACCGCGACGCTGGAGCCTTGCACATTGCGCAAAACCTTGGCTTGCCGCACCTGCATTTGAGCGGGCAAACCCACCCTGATGCCGCCCCGCCCATTGCTCAAAACAACGCGCCCACCGTTGAAGCGCAACCCAAACCGTCAGGCGCCGCGCCGGGCGATCCGTTAGACCTGGCCATGTTGCAGGCCTTGCAGGAATCTGGCGCCCACATCGTGGTGCTGGCCGGTTACATGAAAAAAGTCGGCCCCCGGGTTTTGGCGGCTTTTCAGGGGCGCATCATCAACACCCACCCGGCCTTGTTACCGTTGTTCGGCGGGCACGGCATGTACGGCCTGCGCGTGCATGAGGCGGTTTTGGCCGCCGGGGCCACGGTTACCGGGCCCACCATTCACCATGTCACAGCGGGTTACGACGAAGGCGGCATTCTGGCCCAAACGCCGGTTCCCGTGCTGGCGGGCGACACGCCCCAAAGCCTGGCGGCCCGGGTGCAAGCGGCTGAAAAAACGCTGTTGATCCAAACCTTGCAAATGTTGGTCACACAGATCGGGGCTGCTGGGGCCACGCTTTGACAT
>JANOVW010000167.1:0-17123 GCA_031417575.1 Rhodoferax sp.
CCAGCAGATCTCGCTCTCCTATTTAGAGCAGCTTTTTGGCAAGTTACGCCGCAATGAGCTGGTGGAATCCACCCGCGGGCCTGGTGGCGGTTACACCCTGGGGCGCAAGGCGGCAGATATCACCGTGGCCGACATCATCACCTCGGTCGATGAGCCGATCGATGCCACTCATTGCGGCGGCAAAGAGCATTGCAATGGCGAAGCCCAGCACTGCATGACGCACGATTTGTGGTCGGCATTGAACGTGCGCATGGTCGAGTTTTTAAGCTCGGTCAGCCTGCAAAAGCTGGTCGATGACCAGTTGGCCAAAGGTTTTTCACCCGATGCCAAGCCGATGATGAAAAAAGCCATCGGTGCCATGCCACCCAAGGCCATTCGTATCAATGCGCCCAACTCGGTGTTCGCGCTGGGTAATAGTTTTGCGAAAGGCTGATGGATCGACACCATGACTGAGCATTTCCCGATTTACATGGATTACAGCGCCACCAACCCGTGCGACGAGCGCGTGGTGGACGCCATGGTGCCCTGGTTGCGCAACCACTTTGGTAACCCGGCTTCGCGCAGCCACGCCTGGGGCTGGGAAGCCGAGGCGGCAGTTGAAAAAGCCCGCGAGCAAGTCGCCGAGCTCATCCACGCCGATCCGCGCGAGATCGTCTGGACCTCCGGTGCTACCGAGTCCAACAACCTGGCGCTCAAGGGCGCAGCCCATTTTTACAGAACCAAAGGCAAACACCTCATCACGGTAAAAACCGAGCACAAAGCCGTGCTCGACACGTGTCGCGAGCTGGAACGCCAGGGGTTTGAAGTCACGTATTTGGATGTTCAGGCAGACGGCCTGGTCAACCTCGATGTGTTCAGGGCCGCTATCCGGCCCGACACCATCGTCGCCAGCGTGATGTTCGTCAACAATGAAATCGGCGTTGTGCAAGACATCAATGCCTTGGGTAAAATTTGCCGCGAGAAGGGCGTTATTTTTCACGTGGATGCAGCGCAAGCCACCGGCCGGGTCGATATCGACATGGCCACGTTGCCCGTCGATTTGATGAGCCTTACCTCGCACAAAACCTACGGCCCCAAAGGCATTGGTGCCCTGTTTGTGCGGCGCAAGCCGCGCATTCGGCTCGAGGCGCAAATGCACGGTGGTGGCCACGAGCGCGGCATGCGCTCAGGCACCTTGCCTACCCATCAGTGTGTGGGCATGGGCGAGGCGTACCGCATTGCTAAAGCCGAAATGCACGACGAGAACAAACGCATCCAGGCCCTGCACGACCGCATGTTGGCGGGTTTGCAGGGTATTGAGCAGGTGTTCATCAACGGCCATGCCACACAGCGTGTGCCGCACAACCTGAACATGAGCTTCAACTATGTCGAAGGCGAATCGCTCATCATGGGGATCAAAGGCCTGGCAGTGTCAAGCGGTTCGGCCTGCACGTCGGCATCACTGGAGCCCAGCTACGTGCTGCGGGCGCTGGGTCGCAGCGACGAACTGGCCCACAGCAGCCTGCGCATGACCATCGGCCGCTGGACCACAGAAGCCGATATTGACTACGCGGTCGACACCATCAAAAAGAACGTCGCCAAGCTGCGTGAATTGAGCCCCTTGTGGGAGATGTACCAGGATGGGATTGATATTTCTACCATCCAGTGGGCAGCTCATTAATACATTTCAGAGGTAATCCAAATGGCCTATTCAGAAAAAGTAGTTGATCACTATGAAAACCCCCGCAACGTGGGCTCGTTTGAAAAGGGCGACGACAGCGTCGGAACCGGTATGGTGGGTGCGCCCGCCTGCGGTGACGTGATGAAGTTGCAGATCAAGGTGAACCCGGTAACCGGCGTGATTGAAGACGCGCGTTTTAAAACCTATGGTTGCGGTTCGGCGATTGCGTCGTCGTCGCTCGTGACCGAATGGGTGAAAGGCAAAACGCTGGACCAAGCCGCGGCCTTGAAAAACAGTCAAATTGCCGAAGAGCTGGCCCTGCCGCCCGTCAAAATCCATTGCTCGATTCTGGCCGAAGATGCCATCAAGGCGGCTGTGGACGACTACAAGAAAAAACACGCACTTCAGCCCGCCTGATGCCCCATCTTTTCGGGCTGAGCCATTCGCTAACTTCAGGCAAGCCCCCAGCGAACTTGGCCCGATCGGGAAAGAAAATCAATGTCCGTCACCATCTCTGAAGCCGCCGCCCGGCATGTCAATCGTTACCTCAGCAAACGCGGAAAAGGCGTGGGCGTGCGCCTGGGTGTCAAAACCACCGGTTGTTCTGGTTTGGCGTACACGCTTGAATATGTCGACGAATTGGCGCCTGAAGATGTGGTGTTTGAAGAAAACGGCGTGAAGGTACTGGTTGACCCCAAGAGCTTGGCGTATATCGACGGCACGCAACTCGATTTTGTCCGCGAAGGCTTGAACGAGGGGTTCAAGTTCAACAACCCGAATGAGCGGGACAAGTGCGGTTGCGGCGAGTCTTTTCGTGTGTAAAGCTACTGCGAAACCGTCATGCGTCGTTGCCCGGTGCTCAGAATCCTCATGGACCTTTAGTCCATTCCGGTTCTTGCGCTCCGTGCGCCGAGCCTGACGGCTTCTCGCTACGCTTTCCATCACGAAAATGAGCCTCCTACCGATAGTCATACAGTCGGCACAGCCTGACCATTCAGCGGTAGTGCCTTTGTTGTCTGCGCTAGACGCATATTTGTATCAGCAATACCCGGTCGATGAGTTTCCGCAGGACGTGAACCACATTTTGAGCCTGGCTGAATTGCAACGCCCCACTGTGACTTTTTTGGCCGCTTGGGAGGGTGATGAGGCAGTGGGCTGCGGTGCCATGCGCCACGTAACCGAAAAAACCGGTGCCTACGCGGAAATCAAACGCATGTTTGTGCTGCCGCAAGCCCGTGGCCAACGCGTTGGTGAAAAGCTGTTGACCGCACTTGAAGCGCACGGGCGTACCTTGGGGTTGACACAGGTCAAACTGGAAACCGGCACGCGGCAACCCGAAGCGATGCGCCTTTATGCGCGCTGTGGTTATCAGCCTTGCGCGCTGTTCGGCGATTACGCGCCAAATCCGGTGAGTGTCTTCATGGAAAAACGCCTGTGAGCCAAAGCACCCATCTGGACCCAGTTTTGAGCTCTGCCTTGACACTCGGTTCAAACGATTTTGAGCTCTTTGGGCTCGCGCCCCAGATGGCGCAAGACCGTGCGGCTCTGCATGTGCGATGGCAGCAATTGCAGCGCGAAGCGCATCCAGACAAGTTTGCCGTGAACGGTGCAGCCGCACAACGGGTTGCCATGCAGTGGTCGGTCCGCATCAACGAGGCTTATCAGCGGTTGAAAGACCCGTTGAAACGGGCTGCCTATTTGTGTGAGCTCAGGGGTTTCGGAATCAATGCCGAAAACAACACGGCCATGCCGGCTGAATTCCTGATGCAGCAGATTGAATGGCGTGAAATGCTCGACGATGCGTCCAGGCTGGAAGATGTGGAAAAAATAAGTGAAATGCTGATGCAGGAAAAGCAAAATATGCTCCTTAAATGTGAGCAACTTATTGATGTCGAAAACAATCTACAGGCCGCCGTGGGGCAGGTTAGGGCGCTGATGTTCATCGAGCGTTTTGCCAAAGATGTGGATGAGCGAATTGACGCGTTTGAATCCAGCGGTGCCTGAGTCGTCTATTTAATTCTTTCTATCGTTCATGGCGTTATTGCAAATCTCCGAACCCGGCCAGTCGCCCAAGCCCCATGAGCGGCGAATCGCCGTGGGTATCGATTTGGGCACCACGCATTCGCTGGTTGCAGCGGTTCGCAATGGCATCGCTGAATGCCTGCCCGACGATGCCGGAAGGGTGCTGTTGCCCTCCGTTGTGCGGTATGAAGCGGGCGGCAAACGCCAAATCGGTTTTGAAGCTCAGACCTTGCTTGCCGCGGATTCGCAAAACACCATTGCCTCGGTCAAGCGTTTCATGGGGCGCGGCCTGAAAGATGTCGCAGATGCGGCCAAATTGCCCTATCAATTTGTCGAGCACCCCGGTATGTTGGGCCTGCAAACGGTAGCGGGCGAGAAATCACCGGTGGAAGTCAGCGCCGATATTTTGGCCACGCTGCGTTATCGCGCAGAAGATACCTTCAATGATGACTTGTTTGGTGCTGTCATCACAGTGCCGGCTTATTTTGACGATGCGCAGCGTCAGGCGACCAAAGATGCAGCCGAGCTGGCGGGGTTAAACGTACTGCGCCTCATCAACGAGCCCACCGCCGCCGCCATAGCCTACGGTCTTGATAACGCAAGTGAAGGAATTTACGCCATTTATGACCTGGGGGGTGGCACGTTTGACATTTCGATCTTGCGGCTGACGCAAGGTGTTTTTGAGGTGATCGCCACGGGTGGAGATTCGAGCTTGGGCGGAGACGACTACGACCGCGCCTTGGCCGATTGGGCGCTCGCCAAGGCTGGGGTGATTGCCATGACCCCGCAAGACAAAGCGGCCATCGCCATGGCGGCCCGCCGCTGCAAAGAGGCGCTGTCGTCCCAGCCTTCCGATGTACTGACCAGCTTGGTGTCGGGCCAACCGCTCGGCGTCGGGGTAACGCGTTCAGATTTTGAAGCCCTTGCCACGCCGTTGACGGCGCGAACGCTGGCGGCCGTGCGCAAAGCCCTGCGGGATGCCCATTTGACACGCGATGAGGTGCAAGGCGTGGTGTTGGTGGGCGGTTCTACCCGCATGCCGCATGTGCAGCGCGCCGTGGGTGAATTTTTCGGCAAACCTCCGCTCACCAACCTGAACCCGGACGAAGTGGTTGCCCTGGGCGCCGCCATTCAAGCCAACCAATTGGCGGGTAACAACCCGTCGGGCGATTTGTTGCTTCTCGATGTGATTCCCCTCTCGTTGGGCATTGAAACCATGGGTGGCCTGGTCGAGCGCATTGTGCCGCGCAACCAGACCATTCCGACCGCCATGGCGCAAGACTTCACCACCTACAAAGATGGGCAAACGGCCTTGGCCTTGCATGTGGTTCAGGGTGAGCGCGACCTGGTGGTTGATTGCCGTAGCCTGGCACGTTTTGAACTGCGTGGTATTCCGCCCATGGTAGCGGGTGCCGCCCGCATCCGGGTGACCTTTACGGTTGACGCAGACGGTTTGCTGAATGTGGCCGCCAAGGAGCAAATCAGCGGTGTCGCGGCACAAATTGATGTGAAACCAAGCTATGGTCTGGCCGACGATCAGATTGCGCAAATGCTGAAAGACAGTTTCTCAACGGCCCAAAGTGACATGCAGGCCCGTGCATTGGCGGAAGCGCGGGTTGATGCCGCCAGAATGCTGTTGGCGACACAATCGGCACTGGATGCCGACGGTGATTTATTGGCGGCGCACGAGCTGGCTGGTGTGCTTGAGCTGATGGCGACGTTAAAAGCGTTGCAGCACAATGCTACCGATGCTGCCGCGCTGGAGGCGGCTACCAAGGCCCTGGCGAATGGCACCGAAGCCTTCGCTGCACAACGCATGAACCGTGGCATTCAGCAAGCCCTGTCGGGAAAGAATATCAGTCAAATTTAGCGATTTTGGCAAATGTGCCAGATGTCGCCGTGACCCTCAGCAATCGAATAATGCCTACCATCCATATACTGCCGCACCCTGACTACTGCCCACAAGGGGCACGCGTGACTGCGCCCGCCGGAACCTCCATTTGCGAGGCTCTGCTGGACAACCACATTAATATCGAACATGCCTGTGACATGAGCTGCGCCTGCACCACCTGCCACGTGATTGTGCGGGATGGTTTCAGATCGTTGAACGAACCCGATGAAAACGAGGAAGACCTGCTGGATCGGGCCTGGGGCCTGGAGCCCAATTCACGGTTGTCTTGCCAGGCATTTTTGGCGCAGGACGACATTACCGTTGAAATTCCCAAATACTCCATTAATCACGCCAAAGAAAACCATTGATTTCGGAAACTCACCATGCGGCAGATTTTTCTGGACACTGAAACCACCGGCCTTTACCCCGATCAGGGCGACCGGCTGATTGAAATTGGCTGTGTTGAGCTGGTTAACCGCAAGTTGACAGGCACCAACAAGCACTTCTACCTGAACCCTGGGCGAGACAGCCATGAAGAAGCACTCAGGATTCATGGCATCACCACGGAGTTTTTGAGCGACAAACCGGTTTTCGAAACGGTTGTTGATGAGTTTTTGGCGTATGTGCAGGGTGCCGAAATCGTCATCCACAACGCGCCCTTCGACCTTGGTTTTTTGAACAAGGAGCTGGAGTTGACGGGTCGACCGCCCTTCAAGACCTTTGTGGGCCGCGTGGTGGATTCACTGGCGATGGCCAAAGAGCTTTATCCCGGCAAACGCAATGGCCTGGATGCGTTGTGCGACCGCTTGGGCGTAGACCGATCCGGTCGCACATTGCATGGGGGTTTGCTGGACGCGGAATTGCTGGCCGATGTGTACATCAACCTGACCCGCGGGCAAGATGCCCTCATCATGGAGGCCCACCAGACGGATGCCACTGGAACAGGCAACATTCGGGTTGATTTTTCAACCCTGGATTTGCCCGTGCTCATGGCCAGCGAAGCTGAGCTGGGCGCGCATGAAGGCGTGCTGAAGGAAATCGATAAATCCAGTGGCGGCAAGACCGTCTTGCGATTGGCCGCCGCCTGAGAGACTTGTTGACCGGCGCACTGGAAGGCGCTGCGGGGCGTAAAGAACCAGTGTGGGGAACAAAAGTGCGTGGGGATTTGGTGGGCGGTGGAGGTTTCGAACCTCCGACCCCAGCAGTGTGAATGCTGTGCTCTACCCCTGAGCTAACCGCCCTGTCGCTGACGAATGTCACTTGAAGGCCACCGTCAGGATAGCCTTCTATTATGCCATAAGTGGCATGGTCATATTGAGCCAAGTTGCGTTTGCCTGGCTGACCCCGCCAGCGAATTGCGCCCAACAGATATAGTCAATCCCCTGACTTCCTGACCACGCCATGCCACACATCCCTGCATCATCTGCACTTCAACGTTTCAGGGTCATTGATCTGACCCAAGTTCGTTCCGGGCCTACTGCCTGTCGCCAGTTGGCCGATTGGGGTGCCGATGTCATTCAGGTGCAAATGCCTGAGCACATGCGCGGTGATGATACGTTGGGCGGTCAAGATGGTTCCGACTATCAGTACACCCACCGGAACAAGCGGTCGGTGACGCTGAATCTCAAGGCACCGGATGGTATTGCCGCCCTGAAGCGTTTGATTCAAAGTGCTGATGTGGTGATTGAAAATTTCCGTCCTGATGTCAAGCACCGGCTGGGTATTGATTACGAAACCCTGAGCAAAACGCATCCGCGACTGGTTTTTGCCAGTATTTCCGGTTTTGGCCAAACCGGGCCTTTGGCCGATCGGCCCGGATTTGACCAAATCGCGCAAGGCATGGGTGGGCTGATGTCTGTCACGGGTGATCCTGGCCACGGGCCCATGCGGGTGGGCTTGCCGATTGCCGACCTTTGCGCCGGGTTGTTTGCGGCACAAGGCGTGCTCATGGCGCTGCTGGAGCGCGAAGTTTCAGGCAAAGGGCAGTGGCTGCATACGTCGCTGCTTGAAGCCATGGTTTACATGATGGATTTTCAGACATCGCGCTGGTTGATCGATGGCGATGAACCCGGGCAAGCCGGCAACTTCCACCACACCAGTATTCCCACAGGGGTTTACAAAGCCCGTGATGGCTACATCAATATTGCGGTTTTTGGCTCCAAAATCTGGGAGCGTTTTTGCGACATTCTGGGTGCACCGGAGTGGGTGACTGACGAACGTTTTAAAAGCAAAGACGGGCGTTCTGTCAACCGCGAAGCACTCAACTTTCAGATCAATCAACGCTTGGCAACCAACGACAAGACCTACTGGATTGACTTGCTTAACCAGGGCGGTGTGGCCTGTGGCTTGATCAACAATTTGCAGGAGGTGTTCAAAGACAAGCAGATACAGCATCTGGGCCTGGTGCATCAGGTGGTTTCACCCCACCAGGGGCCACAAAAACTGGTTGGGCAACCCATGACCTTGTCGCGCACACCCAGCAGCATTGCGCGAACCGCGCCCAGACGGGGAGAGCACTCGGATGAGATCCTGCGCGAGCTGGGTTATTCGGTAGATGACTTGGCGAATATGAAACAACGGGAAGTGTATTGATGACAACCAAAGCGATTCCATCCGGGGCCTATTCCGCGCCAACTGAACGGGTTCAGGCCTGGGTTGAAACCAGCACCCTGCACATTCGTTTCAACAATCCAGCCCGACACAATGCGCTGTCGGTCGACATGTGGGAGGCGATACCCGCCTTGCTGGCGCAAGCTGAACAAGATGCCCAAATCCGGCTGGTGGTTTTTTCCGGCGTGGGTGAAAAGGCCTTTGTTTCGGGTGCGGATATCTCGCAGTTTGAAGACATGCGGGCGGCGCGCGAAGCGGTTGTACGGTATGAAGAAATGGCAGAGACCGCCTTGATGGCCATCTACAACAGCCCGGTTCCCACCTTGTCGTGCATCCGCGGTTATTGCATTGGTGGCGGAGTGAATGTGGCAATCAGCTGTGACATCCGCATTGCGACGACCGACTCCGTGTTTTCAGTACCCGCCGCCAAGTTGGGCTTGGGGTACCGCTATTCGGCAATGAAAAACCTGGTTGATTTGATGGGGCCCGGTGCCGCCAAGGACCTGTTCTTTACCGGCAGAAAGATTGATGCTGCGGAAGCCAAAGCACTGGGTCTGGTAACCCGGATTTGTGCCCCCGCAGATTTGCCTGGTTTATTGCAGGAGTACACCCAGGCGCTGGCCGATAACGCGCCACTCACCGTGCGCGCGGGCAAGGCCATCACCGCCCAGATTTTGAAACCGTCACCTGAGCTGGATTTTGATTTGTGCCAACGATTGATTCAGGGCTGTTTCGCCAGCGCCGACTATGCTGAAGGCCGAAAGGCCTTCATGGAAAAACGAAAGCCTGTTTTCAGAGGAATGTGATGGCCAACATGATGAAATCCTGGTGGATGCAGGTGCACGACGGCCATGCAACGCTGGCGTTGAAAGACACCCCGCTGCCCGTACCCGGTGCCAACCAATTGCTGGTGAGGATGCGGGCTGCCAGCTTGAACCGGGGTGAATTCATCCTGGCCCATGGCCTGCACAGCAAAGGTACTGGCGCCAAAGCGGTTGGCATGGAGGCCGCCGGCGAGGTGGTTGCCTGTGGCGCCTCTGTCAGACCGTTCAAAGTCGGTGACAAGGTGCTGGGGCGTTGCCCTGGCGCATTCGCTGAATACGTTTTGATGGATGAACGCGAAGCCATGCCCATGCCCGGCAATTTGAATTGGCAAGGGGCAGCCAGCATTCCCTTGGTCATGTTGGTGGTTTTCGACATGTTGGTGTTACAGGGCAAACTTCAACGTGATGAATGGGTGTTGGTGGCGGGCGTGACATCTGGCGTGGGGGTCGGGGCGCTTCAATTGGCCAAGGCATTGGGTGCCAAGGTGATCGGGACATCGGGGTCGCCATCCAAGCTGGATCGCCTCAAGAGCCTCGGGCTGGATGTGGGTTTGTGCACCCGAGGGCCTGATTTTCATGACGCAGTGATGCAGGCCACGGGCGGCAAAGGGGTCAACCTGGTTGTGAACGCAGTGGGTGGTTCGGTGTTTGCAGAATGCGTCCGCAGCATGGCGTTTGAAGGCCGTTTGGCCACGGTCGGGTACGTTGATGGCGTGATGGGTGGTGCCATGGACATTGAGGCGCTTCACGCCAAGCGGCTGACCTTGTTTGGTGTTTCCAACAAACTGCGCAGCGCCGATCAAAAGGCGCAAAGCCTGCCCGCGTTCCAGGCTGAGGTGATGCCCCTGTTTGCACAAGGCGTTGTCACACCACTGGTTGACCAGGCGTTTGAATTTGAGGATCTGCCGTTGGCTAAAACCTTCATGGATACCAACCAGCAAGTTGGCAAAATCGTACTCCTTGGGTTGAGCTGACAGGTGATGGGTTAACCCGTTTGAAGTAAGAAAGTGCAATATGAAAAACAATAGTTGGTTGGCGTTTTGTATGGCGATGGTGTTGCCACTGGCAGGATGGGGGCAAGTAGCGCCCTATCCAGCCAAGCCTATCAAATTGGTGGTCGGCTTCGCGCCGGGGGGCGCAGCTGACTACGTAGCGCGCACCGTGGGCGACTCGCTGGGAAAGGCGTTGGGCCAAACCATCGTCATCGAAAACAAGGCCGGTGCCGGCTCCAGCATCGGTGCGGATGCAGTGGCCAAAGCGCCGCCGGACG
Organism: Rhodoferax sp.; assembly: GCA_031417575.1. Lineage (GTDB taxonomy): Bacteria > Pseudomonadota > Gammaproteobacteria > Burkholderiales > Burkholderiaceae_C > JANYCG01. The sequence goes on from JANOVW010000167.1 coordinate 10,278, forward strand.
GCTACACCGTTTTGATCGCGAGCCCGGCGGCCATTTCAGTCAACCCGGCACTGAACCCCAAATTGGGTTACACCGCCAAAGACCTGTTGCCAATCAGCAAGGTGACCAGCTCGTCGTTGGTGATTGCGGCCAATCCGGCCATCGGAATCAACAGCATTCGCGATTTGATCGCCCGGGCAAAAGCCGCTCCGGGTGCACTGAACTATGCAACTTCAGGCAATGGATCCGCACCCCATTTGGGCGCGGCGTTGTTCAGTCAGATCGCCAATATCCAGATGCAGCACATTCCGTTCAAGGGTGGTGCGCCGGCCATTCAATCGGTGGTAGCGGGTGATACGCAATTGACCTTTGGTACGCCGCCGTCGGTGTTGCCGATGGTGCAGGCGGGTCGGTTGAAGGGGTTGGCTGTAACCAGTCGAGACCGCAGCCCCTTGGTTCCCGACCTGCCCGGAATGGCCGAAGCTGGTTTGCCTGCTTATGCGATTGAATTTTGGTATGGCTTTTTCGTGCCTGCAGGGACTCCTGCTGCGGTGGTGAAGCGCTTGTTTGATGCTACCCAATCAGCGATGCAGCAGCCCAGCGTGAAGGCAGCGTTGGCGCGCGAAGGAACCGAAGTGTCGTTGTCATCGTCACCTGAAAATTTTCAGAATTTTCTCGCAGAGGACGCCAAGTTTTGGGTCAAGCTGGTTAAAGATGCCGATGTCAAAGCCGAGTAAATCCAACCCATTGACAGCGAAAGCCCACGCCTCATGACCGCTCAAAATACGATTAGCTATGTGCCGGGAGAATCGCACATGGTGCTGGATTCCCCGCACAGTGGTGTCAATTATCCCGCCGATTTTCAGCACGCCAGCGAACTGGCCGTTTTGCGGCGTGCAGAAGACACCCATGTCGAAAAACTCTATGATTTTGCCCCGGCAATGGGTGCAGCCTGGATTGAGGCCCTGTTTCCCCGGAGCTACCTGGATGCCAACCGGCATCCGTCGGAAATCGATGTGGGAATGATCGATGGAGATTGGCCCGGAGAGGTGGCCCGCAGTGGCGTGTTTTTGGCAAAAATCAAAATTGGCAAAGGCCTGATTTGGCGCACGACCGACGACGGTGAGCCCATCTATCAGCGGCAGCTGAGTGTGCAAGAGGTGCAAAACCGCCTCGCTTCCTATTGGCAGCCGTACCATGATGCCGTGGAACAAGCGGTAGTTGCGGCGCACCGCCAACACGGTTTCAGCATTCATATCAATTGCCATTCCATGCCTGCCGTAGCGTCATCTTCGGCGACAGAATTTCCCGGATTGGTTCATGCAGATTTTGTGATCGGCGACCGCGATGGCACCACAGCACACACTGCCTTGTCAAAGCTGGTTTGCCAACACCTTGAGGCTTGCGGATACAGCGTTTCTTACAACCATCCGTACAAGGGTGTGGAATTGGTGCGTCGCTACAGCGATCCAACGCAAAACCGGCACAGCATTCAGATCGAAATCAATCGCAGGCTGTACATGAATGAGCAAACCCGTGAGCTGCTGCCGAATCATGTTCCCTTAAAACAGAATTTGCGCTCGCTGGTCGAATTGCTGTCCAAGACTGATCCTCGGGCGCTTTGACAAATATGGCGGTTGGCAGTGCTGCAGCGGAGCGTGTGGATTGCATCGTCATCGGCGCAGGAGTGGTCGGACTGGCGGTCGCACGGGCCTTGGCTTTGGCTGGGCGCGAGGTGTTGGTGCTGGAGTCTGAGGAAGGCATTGGCACCGGCGTGAGTTCGCGAAATAGCGAAGTGATCCATGCGGGCATTTATTACACACCTGGTTCCCTCAAAGCGCGGTTGTGCGTGCAGGGTAAAAACCTCTTGTACCGGTATTGCGAGGAACGCGGTATTGGCCATTTGCGCTGCGGTAAATTGCTGGTCGCCACGGATCACGACCAAGTTCCCCAGCTTCAAGGGATCATCGACAAGTCCCGCTTGAATGGTGTGGGTGGCGATGGTAGCGATAGTGGCGCAAAAAGCGCCGATAGTCTGGTGCTGTTGACGGGCCAACAAGCCCGGGCCATGGAGCCGGCCTTGCACTGCATGGCGGCTATCCATTCGCCGGGCACGGGCATCGTCGACAGCCATGCCTTCATGTTGGGTTTGCAAGGTGATCTCGAAAATGCCGGGGGCCTGGTGGTTTTGCATGCAAGGGTGGTTCGCGGCGATTGCCTTGCAGATGGCATCGAATTGACAACCCAAGACGGTACCCGACTGCTGGCCAATACGGTTGTCAATTCGGCGGGTTTGCATGCCGTGGCATTGGCCCGAAAGTTGAATGGTTTGAACCGGGGCAGTCTGCCACCGGCCTATTTTTGCAAGGGCAATTACTTCACGCTGACGGGCCGTTCACCTTTCTCGCGCCTTATTTACCCCGTGCCGCAAGCCGCGGGGTTGGGTGTTCACTTGACGCTGGACATGGGTGGGCAAGCCAAATTTGGGCCTGATGTGGAATGGGTGGAGTCAGCCGATGATTTGACGGTGGACGCATCGCGCGGCGAAGCGTTTTACACCGAGGTTCGCAAATACTGGCCCGATTTGAAAGACGGCGCGCTGATTCCTGGGTATTGCGGCATCCGGCCCAAGATCAATGCGCCGCATGAGATGGCACGGGATTTCATGATCCAGGGGCCTGCCGATCACGGCGTGCCAGGCCTGGTCAATTTGTTCGGCATTGAGTCGCCCGGCCTGACCAGCGCCTTGGCGATTGGGGGGTTCGTTCTGAACTTAATTCAGGGCGCTTGATTCGTTCCAAACTGGCGCGAGAGTAGGCGCTGCAACGCCCTTTCGCGTCAGTATGGGGCGAATCAGAATTTGCCGTTGACCAGGTACATCGCTATCCATGGTTGCCAGACGACCAGCGCCAGGCAAAACATCATCATGATGATGAATGGCACCGCCGCTTTAATCAACAGGCCAAAGGGCTGCTTGAAGGCTGACATGGCCACGATCAGGTTTAGCCCCACAGGCGGCGTCAGATAACCAATTTCCAGGTTCAGGATCATGATGATGCCAAAAGTCACCTTGTCAAACCCATAGGCCTCTGCCATGGGCGCCAGCAAGGGCGCAAGGATCAGGATCGCCTCGCCAGTCGTCATCAGGCAACCCACACCCAATAGCAGGATGTTGACCAGCAGCATGAACATCAGCGGGCTGCTGATGTAGCCTTGCATGAACTGCACGAGAGCGGTGGGCACCCGGTGTTCGATCAGGATGATGTTCAGGCTCAAGGCCACGGCCAACACGGGGAACAATGAGCCGCCCAATTTGGAGGCTTCCAACACCACGTTGTAGAAGTCCTTGAGCTTCATCTCGTTGTGGACGAAGGTTTCCACCAAAACAGCGTAAACCAATGCAACCGCCGCTGCTTCGGTGGCGGTGAAAAAGCCGCTGTAAATGCCGCCCAGGAGAATCACCGGCATCATCGCTGCCCACACGCCGTTTTTGCAGGCCAATGTGAACTCAGCCATGCTGAATTTTTCACGCGGCATGTTGCGGTTGAACCAGACGGCGTAGGCTGCGAAGACGATCAGAATCAGGAGGCCAGGGCCTACGCCGGCCAAAAAGAGGTCTGTAACCGACGCTTCGGTGACCAGGCCGTAGATGATCATCGGGATGGAAGGTGGAATGATGATGCCCAAAGTGCCGCCTGACATGATGGTGCCCAGGGCAAACTTGTTGTCATACCCAGCGGCTTTCATCGCGGGGTACATCACGGTGCCAATGGCCAGCATGGTGACGATACTCGAGCCTGATATGGCCGCAAAAATTCCGCAGCTCATGATCGCCGCCACCGCCAGGCCACCCGGGAGTGGCCGTGCAATGGCGGCCATGATGTCGATCAACCGTTTGGCGGTCGAACCCTGCGTCATCACGTTGCCACACAGGATGAACAAGGGAATTGAAAGTATGAGCTCTTTGTCCAGCCCGACCCACATGTCTTCAATGATGAAGTCAAGTTGGCCTTTGCCCCAGGCAAATTGAACAAACGCGCAAACACTCAACAAAATGACAATGAGCGGCTGGCGCAGCAACAGCAGCAACGCCACCATCGCGATCAGCAAGATGGGGTAAGTCATTCCTGAAACTCCGGTGGCAAGGGCCGCAGGGCGGGCCACGCTGCATAAAGAAAGTAACGCACGGAGGCAGATAAAAACCCAAGAGGAATCGCCAGCTGAAACGGCCACACCGGCAAGTTAAACGCTTGCGCTCGCAGGCCGGCTGCCATGGTGGAACTGATGAAAACGTAGCCGTAATAAGCCACACCCAGCATGAAGCAGGCGGTGATCAGGTCAGCCACACGGTCTACCGTCGGGCCCCAGTCGGCGGGAACCCAGCCGAAACCGACACGCGGCAACAAATGGCTACCAGTGGCCGTGGCAATACCAATGCCGCAGAAACTCGCCAGCACCAAGGAATAGACCGACAACTTCTGGGCACCATAGACGCCAGTGGCACCCTTGATGTCGAGCAGTTTGTAGATGGGGCCGAGCACTTCACGCCCGGCAACATCCAGGATCAGCAAAACAGCAATCAGGCCAAACGCGGCAACGGCAATCAGGCACTCAGCCCGATGCCAGCCGTTGGCAAAACTGCGCGCAAAAGCAGGCGCATCCGGGTGCGCCGCAGGCAATGCAGCTTGGGTCATGGCTGCCCCGACTTATTTGTTGCAAGCTTGCAGGCCGGCTTCCATCTTGGCAAAGAACGCTGCAGCATCGCCACCGGTTTCCTTGACGATTTGTGGGTAAACCGGCTCCAGGGCCTTGCGCCAGACCGTACGCTGCTCAAGCGTCAAATTGACAGCCTGGCCACCGGCTTTTTCATGCATGCCAAACAGCACACCCTCAAAACCGCGCACTTCGGCCCGGTACTTGGACGAGGGATGCCGCGCCTGGGCGCGCATCAGCGCGTCACGGTGGTCATTGCTCAGCTTGTCAAACGTCGCCTTGTTCATCAAGGTCAATCCGGGTGAGTCGTAAAACCCCCGCGTGGCGACTGGAGCCACTTTGGTCAACCCGGACGGCAAGGCATAGGTGATGGGGGTGAATACGACTTCAGCCAAGCCAGTCTGGAAAGCCGGAATCCACTCAGGCAAGCCTAACGGGTTCGGGTTGGCACCCTGCGACGAAAAGAAAAGCTGCTGCGTTTTGTTGGCATAACTGGCGGCTTTGGCGCCATTCAAGTCTTTGGGCGTGAGGTAGGCCTTTTTGCCCCACAAATCGATATTACCGACTTCGGTCCAGCCCAAGAATTGGATGCCCTTTTTGGCAAACAAATCTTTTACGGTACCCGCCAGATGGTTGTCCAGCACGCAGTCAAATTCGGCGGCAGATTTGAAAAATGCCGGCATCAGCAGCAGGCCGATTTCGGGCACGATCAATGCGGCGGAACCTCCGGAATATCCGCCCATGTCGATGCGGCCACGCGCCACCTGCTGCACGGTGTCTTGCTCGCTGCCCAGCGCGGAGGCGAAAAACGGCGATACCTTGAGTTCACCCTTGCTTTCCTCTTCCACATCTTTGGCAAAGCGGTTGATCTGGGTGACCCAAGGGTTGCCAGCAGGCGGTGCGCCGGAGCTGTAACGCAGCTCAACCTTGGCTTGCGCCTGCGCGACGACGGGAACAAAGGCCAAGCCTGTCATAGCGGCAATAGCGGCAACGATAGATGATTTTTTCATGGACGTGTCTCCTAAATGGTTTTACCGACACCCTGTTTATAACCTTGGGCACGTGGAAAGGACTTAATGGTTTACACCCGGCCAGATTCCGATAAAGCGGGGCTTGTCGCCCATGCGTCTTGTCAATCCCGGCGTGGACTATTTTGCGCAGGCTTTTCGACCCGCTTCCATCACCGCAAAAAAGGCCTCGGCATTGCCCCCGGTTTCCTTCACCAGCACCGGGTACATCGGCTCTGTGGCCGCGCGCCACGCATCGCGTTGGGCCTGCGTAATGTTGACAATCTGGCCACCGGCCTTTTCGTGCATCCCGTACAGCGTGTTTTCAAACCCGCGCACCTCAACGCGCATCTTGGCCGGGCTGTTGCGCGCGATCGCGCGCAACAGGGAATCCTGCTGGTCTTTTCCGAGCTTGTCATAAGTCGCCTTGTTCATCAGCGTATAGGAAGCCGAGTCATACAGGCCTACCCGTGTTGCCACCGGCGCCACTTTCGTCAGTCCCGACGGCAACGCAAAGGTGATGGGTGAGCCAATCACCTCCACCAGTCCGGTCTGGATGGACGGAATCCATTCGGGCAGGCCCAGCGGAATCGGGTTGCTGCCGACCGTACGGTTATAGATTTCAGAGGATTTGTTTGCATAGGAACCCACCTTGATACCTTTGACATCGGCCGGATTGGCATAGGCCTTTTTGCCAAAATAATCGATGGTTCCGACCTCGGCGAACCCCAGGAACTGCACGCCCTTTTTGGCGAACAGATCGGCCAATGGTTTGGCGACATGGTTGTCCAGCACGCAGTCCAGCTCGGCGGTATTTTTAAAGTAAAAGGGCATGATCAGCAAGGCGACTTCCGGAACGATCAGCGCGGCGGAGCCTGACGAATACCCACCCATGTCAATGCGTCCGCGCGCCACTTGTTGCACCGTGTCTTGCTCGCTGCCCAATTGTGAGCCGAAGAAGGGCACGATCTTGAGTTCGCCCCTGCTTTCTTCATCAACATCTTTGGCCAATCGATTGATTTGCATCACCCACGGATTGCCTGCGGGTGGCGCGCCGGAGCTATAGCGCAACTCAACCGCTTTGGTTTGTGCGAGGGCGGGGTTCAGCGCCGGCATCAGGCCCATCAAAACCAAAAGTGCGGTGTGA
>JANOVW010000168.1:0-5327 GCA_031417575.1 Rhodoferax sp.
AGGGTCAGAAAGGGCTTTTCCCAGCGCTTGAAGACTTCCCAGGCTAGTTCGTTGCGCTCCCGTTCGGGGTCTTGCGGGGTGGTGGGTACAAAGCCCGGAAACACCCGCGCAGCAACCTTGTAGGCGCTGGAGGGGAACGGCGCGTTGTAGGCGGCAACTTCTGGGCCCGTCAAGCCGCCCACACAACCGGCCTTGACAATGGCACCAATCGGAAACCACGTGCTGTAGCGAGAAAATGCGCTCCAGTATTTGAAGGCCTTGGGAACCTTGCCCAGCCCGGTCGGCAAGCCGCCATTGGCCAGAATAATGCGGGCAAACCGGTCGGGTGCATGTGCCACCATGCGCAAGCCGATCAGTGAGCCCCAATCCTGGCAGAACAAGGTGATACCGGTCAGGTTTTGGGCCGCAAGCCATGCATTCATCCACATCACATGGTGAAGGTAGCTGTAGTCTGATTTTGCAGCCGGTTTGTCTGAACGGCCAAAGCCCACCAGGTCGGGCACCACGACCCGATATCCGTTGGCGACCAAGGGCGGAATCATCTTGCGGTACAGGTAAGACCAGGTGGGCTCGCCGTGCATCAACAAGACAGTTGGGCCGTCTCGCGGGCCTTCGTCAATATGGGCAATGCGAAGTCCGCCAATCTCGCTGTAATGGGGCAGGTGCGGAAAATCGGGCAAATTGGCAAACTGCGCTTCTGGCGTGCGCAAGATTGTGCCGATAGGAGGGAGAACTTGTTGGGGGTTGGTGGTCATTGGATAACCCTGACGCAGGCAAGTGAATGTTGGCGTTGCGACGGGGCGGACGGCTTCAGAACCGGCGGCTGACCCGGATATCAAACGAGCCGGGGAGCAGACTCAGAAAATCACCGTCGGCCCCTACGCGTATCGGGCCCGTGAAGATGTCAGGCGCAGCACCCAAAAATGCTTTCTCCATGCCCGGCAGGGGCAGGGGTGGCGCAATGTGGCTCAGCAATAGAAATCGAACCCGGGCATCGCGCGCCGTTTCGGCCGCCTGCTCAGGCGATGTGTGGTAGTCCACGATATCGGCCATGAGTTTTTTGACGTTGGGCCGCCCCGCAGCCGCTGCGGCTTGTTCCAGCAAACCCACCATGGGCGCGGACAAGGCTTCGTGCACCAGCACGTCGACCCCGGTCGCCTCACGCTGCACAGCGGCTGATTTTTTGGTGTCACCACTCAGCACCACACTTCGTCCCTTGTAACGGATGGCGTATCCGACGGCCGGGTGAACGGGCGAGTGGTCTACATTGAAGGCGCTGATTTCGAGGTTCGCGTCCTTGAGCAGAACGACGCGGCTGGTGTCGTTGGCGTCAAAAGGCCTGGCCGTCGCGCCAAAGCCGCTGGCTGGCAAGGTCTTCTCGCCATGGTGCGCCACCCGGTAGTGCTGGTCCTGGCTATAGGCTTGCATGAAGCCATTCACTACCTTTTCAACACCCGCAGGGCCATAGACGGGCACCGGCACTGCGTTACCGGTTGAGACCCAGCGCTGCATCAGCAACTCGCCCAGGCCATCAATATGATCCGAATGAAAATGTGTGAGAAATATGGCTTCAATACGGCCGTGGCTGATACCCAGCTTGCCGATGTTGCGGGTGCTTGCGTTTCCGGTGTCAAACACAAACAGGCGCTGACCTGCAATGATGACGGTGCAGGCTCCCATCCGGCGCTCGTCGGGCATGGGTGACCCCGCGCCGCACACGCCGATGTGCAGGCCATCCGGCAGCTCACTGAGCAAATTTGCCGCCATTCGCTGGGCCGCCACGCGCTGGCCGATAGCCATGCTCAGGGGTGTCCTGAAGGCATAAGCAGCCAGGGCCGCCGCCGCGATGACGAGACCCGAAACAACAGCCAATTGGCGAAATTTCATGGTGAAGGTGGGGCTTTTGGAACCTAAACCCCTGCCATGCGGGCCAGCCGGATCATGACGCCCTGAATCCACGGTGCGACGTAACGCAGGCGGGGGCGTCGGGCTTCTGCCGCCTTGATGATTTGTTTGACGATGCTGTGGGTGGTGCGCGCCTCCAGAAAAGCGAAGGTTTTTCGTTCTTTGGCTTTCATTTGGGCGGCTTGCGCATGGAAATAGGAATTCGGCCCCATCCAGTCGTATTTTTTGCCCATCATGGTCTGGTTGAATCCGGTGTGAATGGCACCGGGTTCAATCAACGCAATCTGGACGTTGCGCCCTAGTTGGTCCATCTCCGCACGCAGGCCGGCCCCGGCGGCAGAAAGCGCAAACTTCGTCATCGAATAGGGCATCAGGAAAGGCATCGGTACGCGCCCGGCGATGGAACTGACAAACAGCACCGTTCCGCCACCGCGCTCGATCATGGGTTTGAGTGCGAGCTGGGTCAGGGCCAGGGTAGCAAACAGATTGACTTCAAATACCTTGCGAATTCGCGCAATATCGACCTCAGCCAGGGAACCCGATTCGCCAATGCCCGCATTGTTGATGAGCACATCGAACTTGAGCGCATTGATTTGAGCCCGGTCTGCTTCAGAGGTGATGTCCATCCTGAAAATGTTCAATGGAAGTTGGCGTGTTGCGCATTCGGCGCGCAATGCGTCAGCCTGTTCGTCATTGAACGCGCTGGCATAAACCTGGTGGCCCCGGGTGGCGAGTGCAAAAGCTGCATCACGGCCAATGCCCGTACCTGCGCCGGTGATCAAGATGGTTTTATTCATGGTGTTGCTGTGGGTAGGTTTAAATACGCGCTGTTGCCCGGCGGCGGTTACGCAAGAAAACGGCCAGTAGCGCTACCAACCCGGCCACCGCTGCAATGCCAAACAGTACGGTGTCGCGGTATGCCGGGTACCAGTAGTTGACAAAAGTGTTGATCATGACTTGACGCGCCGGGCGGTAACCTTCGGGCATGGGCAATACATTGTGGCTTTTGGCATAGGCATCGAAATCCGCTTGCATGGCCTTGAATACATCAGGCATTTTGGTTTGCAGGTCACGGGTTTCGCCGGGGTCTGTGGCCAGGTCATAAAGATGCCACAGGCCATCGCCCACTGGCGGCAGGTCTTTAACCAGCTTCAGGCTTCCCTTGAAAAGCGCCTGGTTGCCCGACAACTCATAACCAATGGCCTCGTCCGCGCCACGTACGCGCTCTGCCGCACCAGTGAGAGCGGGCAACAGACTGCGACCGGTAATGGCTTCGATCGACTGGCCTTTGTAGTTGTTGCCGGGTTGGGGAACCTGCGCCAGTTCAAGCAGGGTGGGAACGATGTCTTTGACGTGAGTCAGGCTTTGCTGGATGCTGTTGTGGCGTGCGCCCGGCACCCCGGCGATGATGAGCGGCGTGCGCAGGCCGCCTTCGCCCGCATAGAACTTGTAGGTGCTCAAGGGTGAGGCAGCGGCACTGGCCCAACTCGGGCCAATCACGCCGTAGCCCCCTTTGCCGCCAAGCCGGTCAATATCCTGGCTGTAGTTCCAGGCGAGCCAAAGTTTGGCTTCCTGGTAGTCCGAGCCTTCGGCACCGTTGTCAGACAAAAACACAAACACAGTGTTGTCGTACTCGCCGGTTTGTTTCAGGTGGGTCATCAGGCGGCCCACATGGAAGTCCATAGCGTCGGCCATGCCAGCATAAACCTCCATGCGCCGCGCTTCATAGCGTTTTTCGGATTCGCTCAGCTTGTTCCAGTCTGCCGTGGTCTTCATGGTGACCAGGGGAGTGTCTTTGGGTATCAAACCCAGCGCCGCAGCCCGGTCACGCCGCGCCGTGCGCAGGGCAGTCCAGCCGTCTTTGTACTTGCCCTTGTATTTGTCGATGAATTCAGGCGGTGCTTGTACTGGCACGTGGTTGGCCTGAAAGCCGACATAGGCAAAAAAGGGTTTTCCTTGAAGGGCTCCTGCGCGCAGGTGTTCGATGGTCTTATCCACAAAATACTGCGATGAGTAGTATTCGGTTGGCATGGTGGCAGGTTTGCCGTTTTCGAACCAGTCCACCTTGGGCGTATGGGGCAGGTAACGTTTGGCGGGCTCCCAGTTGTCTGACCCGGTATCCCCCTGCACGATGGAGCGATCAAACCCACGCTGGTCGGGCAGGTTGCGTGGCTCGGAGCCCACATTCCATTTGCCGGTGATGCTGGTGCGGTAACCCGCATCCTTCAGCAGTGTTGCAATCGTGATGACGTTGGGGTTGAGCGATCCCTGATAGCCTGGCTTGCCCAGGTGTTCCCGTGGCATGGCTTCGCGCAAATTGCCCACGCCGTTGCGATGGTGGTCTACACCCGTGAGCAGCATTGAACGGGTGGGTGAGCAAGATGCAGCCACGTGGAAGTTGGAAAACCGCACGCCCTTGTTCGCCAGTTCATCCAGGTTCGGGGTGCTGATTTCACTGCCAAACGCCCCCACATCGCTAAAGCCCCAATCGTCGGCAACCAGCACCACGATATTGGGGCGAGGTGGGGTGGTTGCGGCGTGGCCAGCAACCGCAACCTGCAGGCCAAGTATCCCCAAAAGAATGCATTGGAGCATCCTGGGTGAACGAGTGTTGCCGAGGTTCGTCATGGGGTGCATGCGGCTCCCTTCAAGAGTTCATCCTGGATCGCGCCCAGGCGATCTTGCCCCCAGACGCTGAGCTGGCCGACCCGAAAAGAAGGTACACCCCACAGACCCAACGCAAACATGTCGTTCCGATTGGTTTCTGCCACCTCGCGCCAATGCTCGTTCTTCAATGCCAGCGCGGCATCGGCCCAGGAAAGTCCCGCGCGTTCGGTAATTTTTCTAAGGCCGGCATTACTGCCAGCATCAATGCCTTCTGCCCAAACGCCGCGCATAAATGACAACACATAGGCCTGCGCAACTCCGGCTTTTTCGGCCAAAGGTATCAAGGCAATGCCCCGTTCGGTGGGCTTGCCAACCGGATCGTTGAGGCGGCCAAACGCAATGCCTCTGGAAAACGCTTCGCGGGCGGCATCAGCGGCGATATAACTTCGCTTTTCCGGGGGTACAGGCAGGCCACGCATGACCATAGGCAACACAAACCGCAGGTTGACCCGGGCCCCTGTCAGCTGCGCCAGCGCAAATACGCGCGGGGCGACGATGGCTGAATAGGGGCTGCGCAACGAGAAAAAGAAATCTATGCTGTTGGGCTGCTGCAATGACACGGCTTGCGTGAGGTCGGTGGCCGGTGGAAACATCATGCCGCGGGTACCTGGCCGCGCGGCACCCACTGCTTGCAGACGCTGCTCCAGGTGATAAAGCCTGTCCAAGCCCCAATACCATTCGCCGCCATAGTAAAAAGTGGCCCCCAGGTAATGGCCCAGGCGTTTGCGTTCGGATTGGCCGCTTGCCATTGCTGC
>JANOVW010000169.1:0-3522 GCA_031417575.1 Rhodoferax sp.
GGACTGCTCAACGTCAGCGCGAATTACACAAACCTGCAAGCCACTTATGAAACCGCCGAAACTGTGAATGGCACGGGCAACAGCAGCAATGACCAGGCGCAGGCTGGCAACCCCGGAACCGATGGCGTCATCACCATCAAACCGGGTGACCGCATCCCCCTGATTCCGCAGCATCAGCTGAAACTCTCGGCTCGTTACGCGATAGCTCCGGCATGGGGGGTGACGGCCAGTGTGGTGGCGGTTTCAGGGAGCCTGGCGCGCGGCAATGAAAACGCACAGCACCTGGCGGACGGCGTGTTGTACCAAGGCGCGGGTGGCACAGCTGGTTATGCCGTGGTGAATTTGACTGCAGATTGGCAACCCACAACCAAACTGCGTTGGGCTGCCCAAATCAACAATCTGTTTGATGTCAAGTACAGCACGGGTGCGCAGCTGGGCGCGAACGCGTTCAACAGCCAGGGCGCAGTAAATGCCAACCCCTACGGCACGGGTGCCGTGCCGCAATCAACACTGGTGGCACCGGGAGCGCCCCGGTCGCTGTCGGTGTCATTGCGCTATGCATTCCGTTAACCTAGCGCTGGCAATCCATGAAAGTTTCTGAATTCAACTCAACATCTTGGGTGCCCGGACGGATGTTTCTGGCGGGCCTGTTGGCAGCCATCACCGTCGCGTGTGGTGGCGGGGGAGACAGCGGTGCCTCGCCCGCAACGGCTGGCTACCTGGCGGTGAGCGGCCTGGCCGCAACCGGCGCACCCATGGCCAACGCGATCGTTTCTGTGAAATGTGTCACCGGTGCCACCGTTTCAGGTGCCACGACGGCAGACGGCACGTTCAACCTGACGCTGCAGGCGGGGCAAACTTTGCCGTGCATCGTCAAGGTAACTCGTGGCAGCCCCGACGTGACGCTTTACAGCCTGGCTATGGGCACCGGGTATGTCAACGTCACGCCGCTGACCGACATGGTGCTGGCCCAGGCGCTCGGGGTTGACCCGGCTGCTGCCTTTGTCGCGTTTGACCGACCCTCTGCAAGCCGCGCGGAAATGGCGTTACCGGGTGCCAAAGCCTATGTAGCCGCACAAATTGCGGCGTTGTTGGGCAGAAGCCCTCAGACTGATGTGTTGTCGGGGCGGTTTCGGATTGGCGACGTGGATGACCAATTGTTGGACAGCCTGGGCCAAAAGATGAGTGCCGCCAAAAAGACCATGGATGATGTGCGCCAGCTCGCCACCAAAGGCGGCGACCTGAATGCCTTGCTTCAAGTCACTGCAGTGCCGGGTGGCGCAGAACAGGGACTTGAAGAAGAGCACGGCGAGGATGACGACGATGGCGAAGAAAAACTTGCCACTTGATGCTGTAAGGTAGCTAGTACATGAAGCTCACCTGAGTTCGCTATTTGCAGCCCCGGCCCGGATGTGCGAGGATGAGGCACACGCCGTACGCTCATACCCATGCATATCGAACCATCTTCCAGCAGTTGTGGCGCCCAGATTCACGGTGTGGATTTGTCGGAATCCCTCACGGCAGACCAAATTGCCGCCATCCGCAGCGCCTGGTTGCAGCGTCAGGTCATTGGTTTTCCAGGCCAAAAGTTAAGGTTGGAAGACATTGAACGATTCGCCCATTACATCGGGCCGCGCGGTGAGGATCCGTTCATCAAGGGTTTGCCCGGCCATCCCCACGTGGTGGAGGTCAAACGCGAAGCTAACGAACAAAGCAAGTTGTTCGCCGAAACCTGGCATTCTGACTGGAGCTTTTTGCCATCACCGCCTGCGGGCACGGTGTTGTATGGCGAGGTGATTCCACCTATGGGCGGCGACACCCTGTTTGCCGACCAATACGCCGCCTGCAAAGCCTTGCCTGCTGCGTTGCGCAAAATGGTGGAAGGCCGCCAAGCTGTGCACAGCGCCAAAGGTGGCTACGCGAAAGACGGCCTCTACGGTGAAAACGACAAGGGCCGCTCCATGGCCATCATTTACAACGACAGTGCGCTTAAAACCCGGCTGCACCCGCTCATCAAACGCCACCCCGAAACCGGGCGCGATGCGCTGTTTGTCAACCCGGGTTACACCATTGGCATCGACGGCATGGCGGTGGACGAAAGCCGTGACGTGCTGATGCAACTTTTCAAACACCAGTTGCAGCCGCCCTTCATTTACCGCCACAAATGGCAACCAGGCATGCTGACCCTGTGGGACAACCGCAGTCTGCTGCATGCCGCCACCGGTGGTTATGAGGGCCACCGCCGCTTGCTGTATCGTGTCACCGTGGCCGAGCGTGCCTGATTTTGTCAAGGCCATTCCAATATCAACACAAGGAGACATTCATGAGCGACGCAGATTCTGGTTTTGGCAAATTCGTGCCCGGTTTTGATTTTTTGCAAAACCTGGCCAAGGGGGCCAGCAGCGCCATGCCGCAAATGCCCAATTTGACCAACTGGGTATCGCCATCGCTCAACCTGGAGGAGCTTGAAAAACGCGTCACTGAACTCAAGGCGGTGCATTATTGGCTGGATCAAAATTCAAAAGCGCTGGGTGCCACCATCACCGCGCTGGAAGTGCAAAAAATGACCCTGGCCACGCTTAAAGGCATGAACTTCGATATGGGCGACGTGGCCAATGCACTGAAATTGAAAGCGGCGGATTCGGTGGTCAGCAGCGTGCAGAAGGTTTCTGAAAAAGTCAGTGAACGCGCTGCCAGCACGGCCAAAACCATGTCGGACATGGCCTCCAGCGTTACTGGGGGCGGCAAATCGGCCAACACCAAAAAAAGCAGCAAGGCCAGCGGCCCGGCTCCTGGCATTGCCGGTTTGGTCGATCCGCTGCAACTCTGGGGCTCGCTCACGCAGCAGTTCCAGCAAATTGCCGCCAGCGCCATGAAGGACGCCAGCAAAAACACCGCCATCGACATGACCAAACACATGGCGACTGGTTTGGCCAAAGAGGCCATCAAGGCCACAAAAAAAGCCGTCGGTGGGGGGGGCCGCGCAGCGGCACCTGCCAAAAAGGCCACCCGGAAGCGCTGAGCTTGAAACGTTTCGCCTACGCCCACGCAACGCACCCGCATTGGCGCATGGCGGCTGGGTTGGTGTTGGCGCAGCTGCGTGCGCAAGTGGCGCTGGGCGATGCCGCCAGCAACCCGACGCTGGCGCTGCTTTACATCACCGACCATTACGCCCTCGTGGCCCGGGACATCCTCGAACATTTGAGCGGCGAGTTGCCCGAGGTGACCGACTGGGCCGGCACCGTGGGTGTTGGCATTGCATCGAATAACGTCGAATATTTTGATGAGCCGGCCCTGGCGGTGATGTTGTGCGATGTACCGAGCGACCAATACCGCGTGTTTTCAGGTGTTGCACCCTTGGGCTTGGGGTTCGACGCGCACACCGCGCTGATTCATGCCGACGGCAATACGCCCGACCTGACTGATCTGATCGTTGAAATGGCGGCACGCACCCAGTCGGGTTATTTGTTTGGCGGCCTGGCGGCCAGCCGCAGCCAGGCGGTTCAATTTGCCGTGGGTGGC
>JANOVW010000170.1:0-3137 GCA_031417575.1 Rhodoferax sp.
GCATAGCCACCACTTCGCCGAGCACGGTTTGGCAACGTGGCAGCAATGCACGCCCCTGTTGCGTGAGCGCCATGCCACGGCCCTGTCGCTGAAAAAGCTTGGTGCCAAAAATCCCTTCAATCTCTTTGAGCATCATGCTGGCAGCCGAGGGTGTCATCGAAAGATGTCCAGCCGTCGCTGCGAGTGAACCCATTGCAGAGAGCAAACTGACAAACTTCAGATGCCTGATCCGCAAATGATCGAACCGGCGAGAGGAGGGCAACGCTTTCATGGCATGGATGTGGGTGGTTGATAGTTCAGTTATTTCTGATGAATATATCAAAATAATTGCTAATATGCTGATTTTTTGTCATTAAACTGGGATTCAACATTGAAAGATTCCTCATCATGTCGACTCAACTTTTCAAGCAAACCTGTCGCGATTTAATGCTGTCCTTGCTTGCCCTTTTGCCCTTTGCGGCAGTGGCTCAGGAATGGCCGGTGAAATCTGTAACTTTCGTCGTGCCATTTCCCGCTGGCGGCTCTAACGATATCGCTGCGCGTTTGATTGCGGAGGGTGTGAGAAAGCGGCTTGGCCAATCGGTGGTTATTGACAACAAAGGTGGAGCGAACGGTGCACTCGGTGTAGATGCAGTGTTGCGTTCGCCCAAGGATCAACATACTTATTTGATCGCCTCCGACTCGGTTTCTTTGTTACCCCTTTTTCGCGCTATGCCATGGGATCTTACAAAATCCTTTGTTCCTGTCTCGGCGTTGTCTTTCCAACCCATCGTGGTGGTGACCTCACCGTCAACTGGTTTGAAATCAATGAAAGACCTCCAGGCGCTCGCAAAATCCAAGCCCAATCAGGTGTCTTACGGCAGCTCAGGGCAAGGCTCCATTCAGCATTTGGTCGGCGAGCTTTTCGCCCAGCAAATGGGCATGGATTTGCTGCATGTGCCGTACAAAGGCGGCGGGCAAGCGGTCAATGATGTCCTGGCTGGGCAAATCGCAATAGCCGTGTTGGGCGCGGCTGCCGTGTTACCGCACATCAAAGCAGGAAAATTGATCCCACTGGCCGTGAGTACGCGTGCGAGGTCTGCCATGCTGCCCGACACGCCAACCTTGTCGGAAAGCGGTGCCAGTGACGTGGATGTTGCACAGTGGTCTGCCTTGTTTGCGCTAGAAGGCACGCCTGCGCCCGTTTTGGCGAAATTGCGTAGCAGCGTCGCGGAAAGTTTGGCAGAGCCCGGCATTAAGCAAAAGTTTGCGAACGCTGCCATGGAAATCAGCGCTGTCACGCCAGAAGCTTTTCATCAGCGGATCATCCAGGATCGCGAGAGATGGGCCAAGCTCATCAAAGATCGCAAAATTTCATTGGAGTGACTGTGAGCCTTCGAAAGTCCGTCAACATCGTTCTCGTGCTGGCCGATAACCTCGGTTGGGGCGAATTGGGCTGCTACGGCGGCGGTGCGTTACGGGGTGCACCTACGCCCCGGATCGATGCATTGGCGCAAGAGGGCATGAAGTTTCTCAATTTCAATGTGGAGAGTGACTGTGTGCCAACCCGATCCGCCTTGATGACGGGGCGCCACCCCATTCGCACGGGCGCGATGCAGTCCGTGCCTGCAGGACTACCGCAGGGCATTCACCCTTGGGAGCGCACCCTGCCACAACAACTGAAAGAGGCGGGGTATGCCACAGGCATGTTTGGCAAATGGCATTTGGGTGATCGCGACGGAAGATTTCCGCATCAACGAGGCTTTGACGAGTGGTACGGTATACCACGCACTACCAATGAAACCTTGTTCACCACTGCCCACGGGTTTGATCCAACTGTTGTAGACCGGCCGTATGTTATGCAGGGCGTTGCGGGCCAGCCAGCCCAAAACGTCGCGCTCTATGACCTGCCCAAACGCCGACTCATTGATAGCGAATTGACCGAAAAAACGAACGATTTCATCCGGCGCAATGCGGCTGCCAATCGCCCTTTCTTCGCTTACATGCCGCTCACCCATCTGCATTTTCCAACGCTTCCCCATCCGGATTTTGCAGGCCGCAGTGCCGTGGGCGATTTTGCAGACTCCATGATGGAGATGGACTACCGCGTCGGTCAGTTGCTGGATACGATTGATGAGTTGGGTTTACGGGAAGAAACCCTGTTCATCTTCGCCAGTGACAACGGTCCGGAGTTTCGCCGGCCTTGGCGCGGGACCGCGGGCCCATGGAGCGGCACCTATCACACCGCCATGGAGGGCGGGTTGCGTGTCCCCATGATTGTGCGTTGGCCCGGTCGCGTCGAGCCTGGACGCGTGACGGACGACATCATCCACGTGACAGACCTTTTTGCCACTTTGATCCAAGCCGCCGATGCACAGGTGCCTTTGGATAGACCGATTGATGGCATCAATCAACTCGATTGGTGGACTGGTGTCAAAGACACGTCGCAACGGGAAGGCTTCTTGTTTTACATCAAGAGCGAACTCAGGGCGGTCAAGTGGAGGCACTGGAAATTGCATTTCATTTTTGAGCGTGAGCCCAACGAGGGTACCAAGCATTTGGAGACACCGTGGCTTTTCAACATCAAACGAGACCCAAAAGAAGAAACGGATGCCGCCATGGAAGACGGGTGGGTGCGTGGCCCCATGCGGAAAATGATCCAGGCATTTGAGCAATCGCTCCGCCAGCACAAGCCGATTCCACCGGGAATTGGCGACGAGTTTGACCCTGGCGCGACTAAAAACGTCTGAAATACCACTATTGTTTAGAGGTTAGTCAATTCCATGCACGGTGCAGAACGCCTTCATGCGCTGCACCGCCAGATCTGGCAGTTGCAGGCAATTGGCCTGGTCTGCCAGTTTGAACAATTCGGCCAAATGCACCAGCGAACGGGTGCTTTGTTGGCCGCCCACCATCGTGAAATGGTTTTGATGCCCGTTGAGCCAGGCCATAAAAACCACGCCGGTTTTGTAAAAGCGGGTAGGGGCCTGGAAGATGTGCCGTGAGAGCGCCACCGTAGGTTGCAAGATGGCGTGAAAACGCGCCTCGTTGCCGCTGGCAAGCTCGCCCAGCGCAGCGCTGGCGGCGGGGGCAATGGCATCAAAAATGCCCAGCAGCGCGTCGCTTTGGCCTTGGTATGAAGGCGCGCCGACCGGTTT
>JANOVW010000171.1:0-1515 GCA_031417575.1 Rhodoferax sp.
GAAAATTACCGCAAAGGCACGCTTGAAAAACTCGGTGTGGGGTACGACGTGTTGTCCCAAGCCAACCCGGGCCTGATCTACTGCGCCATTTCGGGTTATGGCCGCAGCGGCCCCTATGCCGACAAAGGCGGGTTCGATCTGATCGCCCAAGGCTTTGCCGGGCTGATGTCGGTTACTGGAGAACCCGGTGGCCCACCCGTCAAAACCGGCAATTCGGTCGCCGATATGAACGCCGGCATATTGGCCGTGGCGGGCATCACCGCCGCTTACGTGCACAAGCTCAAAACAGGGCAGGGGCAGATCGTCGAAACCTCGCTGATGGAAGCGGCGTTGCAACAAACCGGCTGGCATGCCGCCACGTATTTTGGCACCGGTGAATCACCCGGCCCCACCGGTTCGGCGCACCTCTTGAGCGCACCCTACCAGGCCTTCCCCACAAAAGACGGCTGGATCAACATCGGTGGTGCCAACCAGGCCAATTGGGAACGCGTGGCCGCCGTGTTGGGCCACCCCGAATGGCGTGACGACCCGCGTTTTCGCACCAACACCGACCGCATGGAGAACCTGGCAGCACTCACCCAGGTGATGAGCGCTATCTTGCAAACCCGTGCGCGTGCCGACTGGATGCGTGAGTTTGACGCTGCGGGCGTACCCGCAGGCCCCGTTCACAGCATTGGCGAAGCGCTAAGCCACCCTCAAACCCTGGCGCGGAACATGGTGGTGGAGCTGGTGCACCCCCAAGCCGGGCCCACCCAGGCCTTGGGCTGCCCGATCAAGTTTTCAGCTACCCCAACGCGAATTGACCGTGCCGCCCCGCTATTAGGCCAGCACAGCCGCGAGTTGATGCGGGAGTACGGTTACGATGATTGCCAGATTGACAGGTTCGTGGCGCAGGGGGTGATTGAAGAGGCCATGGCACCGAGCCCTGCCACCATCAACCCGGTGGTCTGACCAGCCCAAGCACCTGGGTCATTGCCCGCAACAGCACATCGCCGTCAACCGGTTTGTGCAACACCCCGGCCACCAAGCCTGACGATTCCAGCAAGGTCTGGCTGGCGGTGTCACCGGTCACCACGAGCGCCGGCACCTGGGGGCAATAGCTTTGTAATCGCCGGATGACATCCAGCCCGGTCTCGTCACGCAACCGGAAATCAACAATCAGGATGTCGGGCGAAAAACCCTGACGCAATACCTGGACAGCCTCTGCCCCGCCAGCAGCCCCTTGAGCAGACCATCCGATGTGGTGCAGGTAAGTGCACAAGGAAGATCGAACTTCTGATTCATCGTCGATCAGCAAAACAGACCGGGATGTTGTTGAACCCCGAAGATTGCAATCTTCGCGCGGAGTCGTCTCAATATCGGAGCACTGCGCCACAACTGGATTGGCTCCGGGCAAGCTCAGCACAAAGCTGGTTCCGCTGCCGGGTTCAGAAACCAACTCAATGCCAATCCCCAAGAGCTTGGCCGTTCGTTTGACGATCGCCAGCCCAAGGCCCAACCCCTGAGCCCGATCCC
>JANOVW010000172.1:0-3415 GCA_031417575.1 Rhodoferax sp.
GGGTGTCGAGCTGGGTCTGGTGGTCGGCGTAGCGGTTTCGCTGGCGCTGCACCTGTTCGGGACCAGCCGGCCCCACATCGCCCAGGTGGGGCTGGTGGCTGGCACGGAACACTTCAGAAACGTGTTGCGTCACGCGGTGCGGGTGAGCGAGCGGCTGGTGAGTTTGCGGGTGGATGAAAGCCTCTATTTCGCCAATTCGCGGGTGCTGGAAGACCGGGTGAACGATGCCGTTGCCCAAAACCCGAAGTTGGCCCACCTGGTGTTGCAATGTTCCGCGATCAACGAGATTGACGCCAGCGCGCTGGAAAGCCTGGAGGCGATTGACAAACGCCTGGCGGACGCGGGTGTGGCGCTGCATTTGAGCGAAGTCAAAGGGCCCGTCATGGACCGCCTGAAAACCACGCATTTCCTGCACGATTTGCGCGGCAAGGTGTTTCTGACGCACTTTCAGGCAATTCAGGAACTGACTCCCGAGCTGCTGACGGGCCCATTGGCTCCAACTCGTCCGAATTGACAGGTGCCCAGGCCGTATCGGCACCTGGCCTTGGCGGCTCATTCAGGCAAGGGCATCAGGGCGATTCCGGATTTCAAAAAGACCAGTTCGTTGACGCCGACCTCAGCACCAACCTGCTGCGCCGACCGATGGGTGAGTGGATTTGCCTAGATGCACAGACGTTTTTAGATGGGGAAAGGGGCGGTTTGGCGCAATCGCACCTGCTGGATGAAAAACCCGCAGACCAGTTTGTCTGGCTGACGGAGCCACTGGCCGACGAATGGTTTCGCTACCTGCCACCGATACGCACCAACTACCCCCTCATTTGATCGGCTGGAATCGTCCTACAGCGCCACGGGAGGCCGTCTGACAGACGCAACACGGGGTCTTTTTTACCATTTGGCATCCAGCTTCAGCGCTTGGCGTGATCGGCGAACGCCTTGGCTTTTGGCCTGTTTTTTTACACCCTAGTGCCAGACATCCGTGTTTGGCATGGAGCAAATTTTTATGAATACCAACCGCGTCGACAACCCCAAGTGGAGCACATCGGCTTTTGGCACGTCAGCCGACACAACCCCGATGGAGCTTTCAGCGCTGGGTGATCACCTCAACCTATGCCAAAGTCCGCACGCACGTTGGCTTGCCATGCACAGCGTGGCCGAGCGTGTGCATGGTTTCGCCGCGTCGCGCTTCATGACAACATTGGCACTGGCCGCTTTGCTGCTCGCCGCCATCGCATTCCTGTACTAGGTCATGGTGAATGCTGCGCTGCTTCGCTTGATCCCGCAGGCGCCGCAGACGCTTCGCGATATTCTGGACGGCGCGCGCGGCGCGGTTCAGCCGGCCATTCGTTCTGAGCTCTTTGGCAAGGTGCGCTTTGCGCAGCATGGACGCAGCCTGGGCGACACCCACCGGGCGGTTAATCCGACCTACCTCGCCGCCACCTTCTTCCCGCGGTTGAGAAGCAATATCCAGACCTTGCGCCTGGCGCACCACTACATCGGCATACAAGCAGCTACCGGGTACGACATCAGCCCGGCAGCCGAATGGTTGTTGGACAACTTTCACCTCATCGAGGCGCAACTCAAGGAAATTCACGACGGACTGCCGCGCAGCTATTTTCGGGCACTGCCGGTATTGCAGGATGAGCCGCTGGCGGGATTGCCGCGTATCTACGGCATGGCGTGGGCGTTCGTGGCGCACACCGATGGTGCGTTTGATGACGATCTGCTGGTGCATTTTCTGTGTGCCTACCAGGAGTGCCGCGAACTCAACCTGAGCGAAATCTGGGCCTTGCCAACCACCTTGCGTGTGGTGCTGGTTGAAAACCTGCGCCGCCTTGCGGAACGGGTTGCAACCAACAAAGCGGCGCGCGAAGTTGCCAACCTGTGCTGCGACAACATCGAAACCTACAGCCTGCAGACACTGAATGAGTTGCTGGCGCAAATGAACCGCCGGGGTGTGGGCCGCGTGTTTCTGGCGCAAATGGCGCAACGCCTGCAAGACCGCAGGCGTGCCACCGAAGCCGGCGACCCATCGCGTTATCTCACCTGGCTGCACCACGCATTACCTGATGCCGCGCAGGCCCAAATGCAACAGGGTGCAGACCAGACGGCAGACAACCTGAGCGTTAGCAACGCGGTGAAGTCGTTGCGCGCGATTGGCGACGCTGACTGGCCTGAAATCATTGAACGCAGCAGTACCCTGATGCAGCACATGCTCACTTCAAACACCTTTGAAGCGGAACATTCCCTCACGCGCGACCAAACGCTGCATGGCATCGAACGGCTGGCACAACGAGGCGGGCGCAGTGAAGACCAAGTGGCCCGCGCCTTGCTCAGTTTGATGCAGGTGAACGAACACCCGGTT
This sequence comes from Rhodoferax sp., assembly GCA_031417575.1. Taxonomy (GTDB): domain Bacteria; phylum Pseudomonadota; class Gammaproteobacteria; order Burkholderiales; family Burkholderiaceae_C; genus JANYCG01. Next base: position 2,363 of record JANOVW010000172.1, read on the forward strand.
GATCCCGGGCTGCCACGCGATATGCAGGCGGCCAGTTATTGGTTGTTTGGCCGGGGTCGTCCTGGGCTGTTGCGGGCGCTAGATTTGACCGATCACCCTGCCATACGCGCGATGAATTGGTGGCGTGAGCGCATGCCTCGCCTGGTGATGCCGCTGTATCTTTTGTCGTTGTTGGCGGGTACGCTGGGCTTGGTCGCCTGGATGCTGGTGCGTCACGCCACAGACACGCATGGGGCCCTGTTGTCGTCCTGGTTGGCCTGGGCGGTGGCTGGCCTGATGTTGTTTCCGGCTTCAGAAACCATGGTGGCGCTGGTCAACCGCCTGATCAGTGAATCGGCCCGGCCCAAACACCTTCCGCGTTTGGCGTTGGCGGGCGGCATCGGACCTGAAAACCGGGTGATGGTGGTTATTCCCTGCATGCTGACGCACGCCGCGTCGATCCAGGAACTGGTGCACCGGCTGCATCTGCACTATTTGGCCAACCCCGAGCCGAGCGCCCAGTTTGCCTTGCTGAGCGACTGGGCCGATGCCGATGCGGCTACGTTAGAAACAGACGGGCCACTGCTCGTCATGGCCTGCCAACAATTGAGTGCCTTGAATCTGCTCTACCCTGCGTTGCCAGAGGCCGGGCCGCGTTTCATCTTGCTGCACCGCCAGCGCCTGTTCAGCCAGTCCGAGCGGCGCTGGATTGGCTGGGAACGCAAGCGCGGCAAACTCGAATTGTTATTGACCCACCTGGCGACCGGCCCTAGCACTGCGTTCCTGGATCTGGGCCGTGAATCAGTTATCAACGCCCACACGCAGTATGTGGTGACCCTGGACAGCGATACGCAGTTGCCGCCCGGACGCCTGCGTGAACTGGTTGGCGTGGCCGCGCATCCGCACAATCGCCCGGTTCTGGATGCCAGCGGTCGCAACGTGATCAGCGGTTACGGCATTTTGCAACCCCGCGTGATCACGCCGTTGCCGGTGGCCCGGGATTTCACGCTCTATCACTGGCTTTTCGCCGGGCAATGCGGGATAGACCCCTATAGCGCGGCTACCTCCGAAGTC
>JANOVW010000173.1:0-2024 GCA_031417575.1 Rhodoferax sp.
ACAGTGCGGCGGGGCCAGGCAGAGGCGCAGGCGCCAGAACCGGCGTGGATGTGCTGGCCCCAAGCGACCTAAGCCGCGGGATCCGAGGTATACGGGGGTTGGGGAACCGAGCTGGAACCAGCTTCAGAATGGACGGCACCAGCGTCGCAGCGCCCCAGGTTACGCGTGCGGTTGCGAACAATATGCAGGCAGGGTTTCTAGCAGACAAAGCAAAGGCTTCAATTGTCGTGGGTGCAACAAATGGAATTGCAGGGCCGAGTGAGCGTATCGGAGCGGGCTTGATTTAGGGAGAGTTTGTCGCTTGGGCTTTGCCAAAGGCCAATGGCTTTAATCCCGCATCCGCTTGTGCGTTTGCCGCGCCAATCGCGCCTCATAAGTCACCAACCTTGAAGCCATTGTTGCATCGCGTGGGGTTAGGCTGGGCCGAATTGATTCGACAGCCTGGGCTAGCGCGGCGGGTAATTTGCCTACCAGCTCGTTAGCCACACCCGATGCAAACTTAGGACCAATGCCGATTTGACCGGCCATGTCAGCAATATGTTTACCAGTCACTTCCCCTGGCAACGTCGTTCCCCCAATATCAAACGCAAAACTGGGCGACAAGCCGGGGTAGATGCGGGTGCACATCAGGTCATAAAACGGGGTAAGGCGTACGCCTTGGCCGGGCGGGCTATACAACGACAGGTTTTTGGCATGGCTGTCGTTGTTGCCGGTATACAGGTTGAAGAACACCCAGGTCAGCAGGCGTTTGATGTCCAGGGCGGGCACGCTGGAGTATTTGCGCACCAGGTCTACGCAGTCCTTCAGGCTGGGGCCACCTTCAGCTTCGTATTTTTTGCTGGATGGCCGGTTGGAGAGTTGGCACAGGTCGTACTGCATGATGCGTTGCACGGCGCTGTTGGCCGCTGCGTTGGCATCGACATAACGATCAAACCGCTCTACGACGCAGGCGCGGGTGTGCGGCTCGTAAAAAACCGGGGCAACGCCCAAACCACATAATGCCGCCGTCCGCATGATGATCGTTTCATTCACCGCAGAGGCCCACACGCCATCGATGCGGGTGATATCTGGTTTGACGATATGCGTAGAAGGGCTGGTGCCTTGGGGCATGCGCGGCACTCCGTCGGCAAACAGCGCAACCGAGAACTTGCGCTGCGCGCCAGCCAATGAGATACGGACACCCTGACGGGCGGTTTTTGCCAAAGTGGCGGGCTGGGCATTCGAAGCCGCAGGTACACCCGCTGCAAGTGCGGCCCAAGTGGTTGGCAAGTAGTGGTGCGCAGCAGGCCTGCTCCCAGAAGGCAGCAACACAAAACCGCCAGCGGTGTCGCCCGCAGTGGTGCGCAACAGGCCATACACGCTGCTGGTTTTGCTGGCTGCAAACAAGGCGCTACGTAAATCGCCTTCGGGCAGGAGGTTTTCAAAAAAGGCAGTGACGCTGGGGTCTGCTTGTACGCCCGCACGCAAGGGAATGCTGGCAATTTGCATGGGCGCTGGCTTGGGCAACAGCCAGGTTGCAGCGTATTCAAACGCCAGCGGCGTGGTGTCGAACACCCGGCCGACAACTGCATCGCCAAACCAGACATCCAGGCTTGCAGGCTGGCCAACGGCTGGGGCGACCCTCATGGCACGCGGGGCCGTACAGAAACCTCGAGCCCCAGCAGGTGCAACACGTCCAGGGCCATCTGCAATTGCAAGGTGGGTTTGCCGCGCTCCAGATCAACCATGAAGCGGTTGCCGGTGCCGGCCAAACCGGCGATATCGGCTTGGTTCAAACCCAAGTGTTGCCGCTGCATGCGAGCGACATCGCCCAGGTCTGCCGCTGACTGAATCACAATATTACCGATCGGTGCATTCACAGGATTTTCTCCGTTGAATTTTGAATTTAATCCCGAACGGTAATTTTATGCTGAATTTGATTGCTTTTAAAGAATTTATTACTGATCGGTAATTTTTATGCTCAGGCCTGCAACGCCCCCCACATCTCTTTGTCTCGCTCGGCTGTCCAAATGCGCGGGTTTTTG
>JANOVW010000174.1:0-4630 GCA_031417575.1 Rhodoferax sp.
GCATTTTGCAGGTACGCCCGCGTTGTAAAACGCTGGCGGTGGATGTCAGTTCCGGTGTCGAAGCCGCCTCACCTGATGGCGGCACCCGAAAAGGGATCAAAGACACCGACAAAATCAACCAGTTTGTCGCCGCTGTTCGCGTTGCAGACAAACACCTCGCAGGACAAATTCATGAAAGATTACCAACAGCCTGACTCGGCCGGCCACTTCGGCAAATATGGCGGCAGTTTCATTTCAGAAACGCTGACCCATGCAGTCAATGAACTCAAAGCGGCTTACGCCAAATACCAGCATGATCCGGCGTTTATTGCCGAATTCGAAAATGAACTGGCGACTTTTGTTGGGCGCCCTTCCCCGGTTTACCATGCTGACCGAATGAGCCGTGAGCAAGGTGGCGCCCAGATTTTCCTCAAGCGAGAAGACCTGAACCACACCGGTGCGCACAAAATCAACAACACCATTGGCCAGGCCATGTTGGCCAAACGCATGGGCAAACCGCGGGTCATCGCCGAAACAGGTGCTGGCCAGCACGGGGTAGCAACTGCCACCATCTGCGCCCGTTACGGTCTCGAATGCGTGGTGTACATGGGCAGTGAAGATGTCAAGCGCCAAAGCCCCAACGTCTACCGGATGAAGTTGCTGGGGGCAACCGTGGTACCTGTCACCAGCGGCAGCCGTACCCTGAAAGATGCCCTCAACGAAGCCATGCGCGACTGGGTGGCGAATGTGGACAACACCTTTTACATCATCGGTACCGTGGCGGGTCCGCATCCCTACCCGATGATGGTGCGCGATTTCCAAAGCGTGATTGGAAAGGAGTGTCTGGTGCAAATGCCCCAAATGCTCAAAGCAGCAGGTTGTATCAACGAACAGCCTGATGCAGTGGTCGCTTGTGTGGGCGGTGGCAGCAATGCCATGGGCATTTTTCACCCTTACATCGGCCACAATGCTACCCGCCTGATTGGCGTCGAAGCGGCCGGCGAAGGTCTTGAGTCGGGCAAACATTCGGCATCCTTGCAAAAAGGCAGCCCGGGTGTTCTGCATGGCAATCGCACCTATGTGCTGCAGGACGACAACGGCCAGGTCACTGAAACCCACAGCATCAGCGCCGGGCTTGATTACCCCGGCGTGGGGCCTGAGCACGCCTGGCTGATGGACATCGGTCGTGCTGAATACGTTGGCATTACCGATAAAGAAGCGTTGCAAGCCTTTCATTACCTGTGCCGAACTGAAGGCATCATTCCGGCGCTGGAATCCAGCCACGCAGTGGCTTACGCCATGAAATTGGCCAAGACCATGCGTCCGGACCAATCCATTTTGGTTAACCTCTCAGGCCGTGGCGACAAAGACATTGGCACCGTGGCTGATTTGAGCCAAGGTGATTTCTTTTGCCGACCCAGTTGCCAGGGTCAGGCCGTCAAGGGCGGTCAGCAAGTGGTAACCCTGCACCCGGCAAAGGAGGCAGCATGAGCCGGATTTCTGCAACACTGGCTGCTCTCAAATCCCAAGGGCGCAAAGCGCTCATTCCGTATGTCACAGCGGGTTTCCCGTTTGTGGACATCACACCCGAGCTGATGCACGGCATGGTGGGCGCCGGCGCTGACATCATTGAACTGGGGGTTCCGTTTTCAGACCCCAGCGCCGATGGCCCGGTGATCCAAAAAGCCGGTGACAAGGCGTTGGCCAACGGCATCGGGTTGGTGCAAATTTTGCAGATGGTGCGGGACTTCCGTCGAACCGACCACACAACACCCATCGTGTTGATGGGATACGCCAACCCGATCGAGCGGTACAACCAAAAACAGGGCCAACCAAAGGCGGCCTCATCGACACCCAGCGCATTTGTTCGCGATGCGGCTGCCGCCGGTGTTGACGGCATGTTGGTGGTCGACTACCCGCCCGAAGAGTGTGAAGACTTTGCCGCAGAACTCAAAGCGGCCGGACTGGATCTGATCTTCTTGTTGGCCCCCACCAGCACCGATGAACGCATGGCGCATGTCAACCGCATTGCATCGGGCTATGTTTATTACGTTTCACTCAAAGGTGTGACCGGTGCTGGCACGTTGGATACGGCGGCGGTTGAAGCCATGTTGCCGCGCATACGGCAATTCGTCAAAATGCCGGTTGGCGTCGGCTTTGGCATTCGGGATGCAGCCACCGCCAAAGCGGTTGGCCGGGTGGCAGATGCCGTGGTCATTGGCAGCCGGCTGATTCAGCTGATTGATGATCAACCCCGCGAGAAGGTCACCGCGATTGCTGCCGAGTTTCTTCGCGGCATCCGCGTGGCGCTGGATTCATAATCCGGTTCGACAGATAAAAAGGAATTCCTCATGTCCTGGCTCGAAAAACTGTTGCCCCCCAAAATCCAGCCGTCTGACCCTGCAGACCGGCGCAGTGTGCCTGAAGGCCTTTGGGTCAAGTGCCCGGCCTGTGAGGCCGTGCTCTACAAGACTGATCTGGAGCAAAACCAAAACGTTTGCCCGACCTGCAGTCATCACCACCGTATCGGTGCGCGAGCCCGCCTCGACGTGTTTTTGGACGGCGAAGGCCGTTATGAAATCGGCCAAGAGGTTCTGCCAGTCGATGCCCTGAAGTTCAAAGACAGCCGCAAATACCCGGAGCGCCTCAAAGAGGCACTGGAAAACACCGGTGAAACCGACGCGTTGGTGGTGATGGGCGGAACCGTGCACTCCTTGGGTGTGGTGGCCGCCTGTTTTGAATTCGACTTCATGGGCGGCAGCATGGGCTCTGTCGTTGGCGAGCGGTTTGTCCGCGGGGTCGAAAATGCCGTGGAGCAAAAAGTGCCCTTCATTTGTTTTACCGCTACCGGTGGCGCGCGCATGCAAGAAGGCCTGTTGTCACTGATGCAAATGGCCAAAACCAATTCAGCGTTGACGCGTTTGGCCAAAAAGGGCCTGCCCTATATCAGCGTCTTGACTGACCCGACCATGGGTGGCGTGAGCGCCGGATTCGCCTTTTTGGGTGACGTGGTGATTGCCGAACCCAAGGCGTTGATCGGTTTTGCGGGGCCACGGGTGATCGAATCCACGGTACGGGTGACTTTGCCGGAAGGTTTTCAGCGTGCAGAGTTTTTGCAGACCAAAGGCGCGCTGGATTTTATTTGTGACCGCCGTGAACTGCGCAAAACGGTTGCCAGTGTGTTGGCGATGTTGCAAAAACAACCGGCTGACGCCATCTCCTGAAAGGCAACGGCCCCAAGTTACCGCACAAGGGCTGTTTGCAATCCACCCAGCACAATGGCTGCGATTTGAAGCAATAGCAAAAACGCCAACGGCGACAAATCAATGCCGCCCAGGAGGGGCAAGACCCGGCGCAGGGGTTTCAACGCAGGCGCGCACAACCGCTCCAACAGATCAGTCATGGGGGAATGGGTCTGGACCCAAGACAAGATCGCGTAGACAATCACCAAACCGGTGGCGACGGAAAGCACCAGCCGCGCTACCCCAAACAAAGCCAGGATGGGCAACAACGACAGGCCAGCCGCGCCTTGTCCACCCAGAAGCAGCAAAACCCCCAACTGCGCCAGTTCCAGCAGGTACACCGCCAGCAGGCTGGCCGTGTCCCATCGGCCCACCGCCGGCAACACCTTGCGCAATGGCAGCACGATCCAGTCGGTTAGGGCAAAAATGAAGTTGCCCAAGGGGTTGCCCGAGCGTGCCGCCATCGAAATGCGTTGGTATTGCATATACAGCCGCAATAGGGCTGCTCCTGCAATCAGCCCAACGGCAACGTCTAGCAGCAGCGAAATGATTTGAGTCAACATGGGCAAGGTCTTGATGGGGAGAATTGCACGGTCGGCCTGTGGTGCCGGTCAATGCAAGACGGCGCAATCATAACGAAGCGGACTGGGCATGTTGGATAGGGCTTTACCCGCCGCTTAAAATGCAAGCATGTCTGACACCTCTAATTCCCCCGATTCCGCACCAGTTTTGGACGAAAACCAGCTCATCCACGAGCGCCGTGAAAAATTAAAACTGGCACGCCAGCGGCAGAAAGACGGCCACGGAGTGGCTTTTCCCAATGATTTCAAGCCACAACACCGTGCTGCCGAGCTTTTTGAAGCTCACGGAGAAAAAAACGCTGAATCCCTGGTGACCGACAACGCGCAGACGCGCGTAGCCGGTCGCATGATGCTCAAACGCGTCATGGGCAAGGCCAGCTTTTGCACCTTGCAAGACGCATCGTTTGGCCCTTCGGGCGGGCGGATTCAGGTTTACGTCAAAGGTGAAGAGATCGGGCTGGAACTTTACGAACAATTCAAACACTGGGATTTGGGCGATATTGTTGCGGCAGAAGGCCGGGTTTTCAAAACCAAAACCGGCGAGTTGTCGATTCACGCCAGTTCGGTTCGGCTGCTCACCAAGAGCCTGCGCCCCATGCCCGATAAATTTCATGGCATGGCGGATCAAGAGGTGAAATACCGCCAACGGTATGTCGATTTGATGACCAACGAGGTGACCCGCAAACGATTTGTGGCGCGCAGCAAGGCGGTCAGCGGCATTCGCGAGTTCATGGTGGCGCACAACTTCCTGGAAGTTGAAACGCCGATGCTGCATCCAATCCCCGGTGGTGCCAATGCCAAGCCCTTTAAAACCCACCACAACGCGCT
>JANOVW010000175.1:0-4740 GCA_031417575.1 Rhodoferax sp.
CAACATGGCGCGGAACCTTTAATCTTGGACGACAAGTTGAGCGCGGTGGCGCAGGAATGGGCCACCCAGTTGGCCAAGAGAGATGTTGTCGAGCATCGCACGGGCAGCAACTTTGGTGAAAACATTTATGCGGCCTGGGGCTCTGCCAGTCCGTTTGACGTGCATGGCAGAGTGGCCGTGCAGGCGTGGTACGACGAGATCAAGCTCTACAATTTCAACAAACCTGATTTTTCGATGGAAACCGGGCACTTTACCCAGGTGGTCTGGAAAGGTTCACGCATACTTGGCTGTGGCAAAGCCAAATCGTCGACCGGCAAGGTGTTTGTGGTCTGCAACTACGACCCCCAAGGCAACTATCTGGGGCAGTTTCAAGATAACGTGATTCGCGCCAAATAGGGCCTCTTGCGGGCCTTAACATGCCTGCCATGGCATTGATCGACATCCAAGGCGTGCGGCTGGAGGTGCAACACATTCCAGCCAGCCAGAAAACCCACGCCGCAAATGCCGCGCTGGCTCCCTTGGTCTTTCTGCATGAAGGCCTGGGCTCGGTGGCCATGTGGCGGGATTGGCCAGCCGTGGTTTGCGCGGCGACCGGGCGCACGGGGGTGGTGTATTCGCGCCGGGGTTATGGACAGTCAGACCCAGTGCCGGATGTACGCGGACCTTCGCGCGTGGTGGGCGGACAGCGCGTGGGGCGTTTGTTGCCCGATTACCTGCATGTCGAAGCGTTCGAGGTGCTGCCCGCTCTGCTGCAGGCGTTGAATATCGTCAACCCGGTCCTGATCGGCCATTCGGATGGTGGCAGCATCGCCTTGCTGCATGCCAGCCGCTTTGCGGTGTCTGCCTGTGTGGTGATGGCGCCGCATGTGATGGTGGAAGATATCTCCATCGCCGCCATCACGCAGGCCAAAACTGCCTATGAAACGGGCGACCTGCGCAGCCGCCTGGCGCGCTACCACGCCGATGTGGCGGGTGCATTTTGGCAGTGGAACGATGTGTGGCTGTCGGCTCAATTCCGCAGTTTTGACATTCGCGCCGCCTGTCGCGAGATCACGGCCCCGCTGTTGGCCATTCAGGGGATTGACGACCCGTATGGCAGCATGGCGCAAATTGACGGTTTGGCGTCATCACCACTTGATAGGTTGAATGGAAACAATGAAATGTTGAGAGGCGATCAACATAGAAAGCTATTTAAATTAGAGCATTGTGGGCATTCGCCGCATCGTGATCAGGCACAAAAAACGACGGCATCTATCACCGACTTCTTGAAGCACACAGTCGCGCACGCCTAAGCTGAAGGCGGTCAGCCCCTGATTTGTCAGCCGTCGCCTACACACGATCCGCCTCTCTCCTGATAGGGCCAACTGGGTTGGCCGCGCATGATGGGCTCAACCAGTTTGCACCTTGCAGGCTGCAACCAGGCAACCCCATGACAAACCTTTCAAAAGACTTCAACTGGCCAGCGGTACCCCCTGGCCGGTTTGGCCTTGCGCACCGAATGCCCCTGAAATGGTGGCACCGCCCAACCGCCCCACGCGCACTGCCATTGCTGATGGAGTTGCTGGCAGTGCTGATAGCTGTGGCGGTGCTGGTGGCGTTTTACCGGGTTGTGGTTGCCTCGGTTGAACGCGGTGAGTTGCAGCGCGAAGCCACTGCAGCGCGGGCAATGGCTACGCACCATTGCAACACCTTGTCAACATCGGGTGCTGGCGAAAACTGCAAGGCAAGGCTGAATACGCCAGCCGCTTCACCGCCCCTGAGGCTGAAGCAGTTGTAAATCTGCGTCGGTTAGCCAGCGCCACTGTCCCGGCAGCAAATCTGCTGGCAGTAAAAGATCTCCGATACGCGAACGGTGCAGGGCCTCCACCCGGTTGCCCACGGCTGCCAACATACGTTTGACTTGGTGGTATTTGCCCTCCAGCAGGGTCAGTTGCATGTGCAGGCGCTCACTTTGCAAGCCCGCCGCGTCCACCGCATCAGTTACCACGCAAGCGGCAGCGCGCACGGGTTTTGGGTCATCGTCCAGCACCACACCTTGCAGAAGTTTTGCCACCTGCCGATCGTCAGCAGGGTGCTTGAGCGTCAGGTCATACACCTTGGGCACATGTTTTTTTGGTGAGCTCATGCGGTGGATAAAGTGGCCGTCGTCGCTCAAAAGCAGCAAGCCCGTCGTGTCTTGGTCAAGCCGCCCAACGGCCTGCACGCCCTGAACCGCACTTTTTTGGGGGCGTTGCCGCAATGGCGCGGGAAGCAGGGTGTAGATGCTGGGCCAGGTGGAGGGTTTTTGCGAACACTCGGTGCCCGCCGGTTTGTGCAACATGATGTAGGCGTGTTCGCAGTAACGCCAATCGACCCCCTGCACCTTGAAGCGCAAGCCGTTTGGTTCGTAATCGGCTGCAGACTGCGTCTGTTTGATGGCGTCCCGGGCCCCTTCTGTTTCGTACACCTCGACGTGGCCTTGCTGCACCAGGCCGGCGCACACTCGCCGGGTACCAAAGCCTTGTGAATACAAAATATCTTGCAACTGCATGGTTCGAACTTCTGTGGGCAAAGACACTCACGCGTGCCGCTGGCTATGCACGACATCTTGCGAAAACTGGTCCATCGCCAGGTTGGTTTGGGTGTCTTGCGACCACACCGCCAGGCTGGCTGGTGGCAAAGTGACGGCCGCTGCACCCATAGCCAGCAGTTTCGTCAACACATCTGGCGTTTTGATGCTGGCCGCCAACAGTGCGGGGCCAATCACCTGGGTGTCGTTCTGCACGTGGACACAGGCTTGCACCAATGACCAGACATCCCGCCCCTCGGCGGCCAGCCGCCCGACATACGGCGCCACGAAATCGACCTTGAGCGATTGCGCCCACAACAACTGCACCGGGCTGGCAAGTGCGGTTAGCAAAATCGATTGCCCCTCTTGCTGCAACGCCCGAATCGCGCCCAGCCAATCCAGGTGGCAGGGCAACTTGAAGGTCAGGTGCACCCGGCCAGCCTCAGCCACCGGGCGCAACGCCGCCAGCCACTGCAAAGCCTGCACCGGATCGGGCGATGGCAACTGCAACATCAGTTCCGGCATGCCGTGGTCGGCGGCGGCTTGCGTGAGCGTCAGGTAGGTCGCCAGGTTCACTGCCATGCCCGCCTGAAAAATCAAGGTCGGGTTGGTCGTCACCCCCTGAATGGGCGGGCAGCCCGGCAGCGTTTTCCAGGTGCTGACGTTTGCAGAGTCAAGGTAAATTTTCATGCTGCGAAGTTACATCAAAACTGGGCTGAAAATCATAAACCTTCAGCGTCGTGAAAAATGTTTTGCCGCCGGGCCGCCCCTGGCAAAATGCGGCCCCCTCGGGGGGCTGCGACCCGCGCAGCGGTGGAGCGTGGGGGTCCAGTTTCCTTACAGAATCACACCCTTGGAAAACAGTGCGTTGCCATACGCAGTAGCTTCGCCGGTTTGCACGATCAGGCTGGCCTGGCGCACACGCTCATAAAACGCGAATCGCTCAACCGGATCAACCTGCTCGGGTCGCAGGCCGCTGGCGCCCAGCAAATCCACAAGCGCTTGTTGCACGGGGGTTTTGTGGTCTGGCGCGGCCTTGCAGACATGCATGTACGCGGCTGGCTGGGGCACAAAATCATCCAGCGGAAACACTGACAGCACAGCCTGGCTGACGCGCAAAAGGCTCAGGCCGGGCAAGCGCACCAGCGGTTTGCTGCCGGCGAGGTGTTGCGCAGTGAAGTTGGCATCTACTACTGCCACCCATTCGCCATGGCCCATGGCGCACAGGTGCATCAACAATTCGGGGCTGAGTACCGGGTCGATTCCCTTGAGCATTACACCGTCTCCAGGGGTTGCGCCACCCTTGCGGCAAGCGGGTTGCTGCTGGCGCCTGGCAAATTGGCGTGGGCCAGGGTTTGGGGCTCAATGGCCCCGGTGATCAGGCCAACAATTTCCTGCGGATTGGATGCTTTACGCAATACATTGCAAATGATGCGGCCTTGGCGGAACACCCAAATGCGATCCACCAAATCAAACACCTGGCGCAGGTTATGGCTGATCAAAATGAGGGGCACGCCGCGCTCTTTGAGGCCCTGAATGATCAGCTCGACCCGGGCCGTCTCTGCCACGCCCAGTGCCGCTGTGGGTTCGTCCAGAATGATGAGTTTTTGCGCAAAACCAGCGGCACGCGCAATCGCCACACATTGGCGCTGGCCACCTGACATGCCGCGCAAACTCTCTGACATGTCCTGAATCTTCACGCCGGTCGTGGCCAGCATGCTGCTGGATTGCGCACGCATGGCGGCGTGGTCCAGCACCGACAGCGGCCCCAGGTTAAAGCGGGTGATCTCACGGCCCAGAAAGATATTGGCCGGAACATCGAGGTCTTCAGCCAATGCGAGCGTTTGGTACACCGTTTCGATGCCTTGGTCGCGCGCATCCAGTGGTGATTTGAAGCTGACCGGTTTTCCATCCAACAGAATTTGCCCTTCGTTGGGCTGCTCGACTCCCGTAATCAGCCGCACAAAGGTGCTTTTGCCAGCCCCGTTATCGCCGACGATGGCGGCGTGTTCGCCCGGCTGCAAATTGAAGTCTGCATGCGTTAAAGCCTTCACTCCGCCATAGTGTTTGGTGAGGCGCTGAATCGCCAAAATGGGTTGCTGAATTGCCATGGAGAAAACCTTTTCAAACCTTTGCGGGCCTATGGATGCATCAAGCCGTCGCCGACCGCCAAAAGCCTTTCCGGTGGCGGG
>JANOVW010000176.1:0-2242 GCA_031417575.1 Rhodoferax sp.
CTTCAGTTGCGCCGTGCCTTGTTGCCGCTGGGCAACCATTGGTACAGCGGCCTCACCGATCCGCTGGGTTTGCACGATCTAACCTGGCTGGAACCCGATGGCCGATTGGTGAACGGTGATGCCTGGCAAGACCCCACTGCGCAGGCGCTGGGTTGCTTGATCGGCCAACCTGGCCGCGCAAGGGCACCGCTGCTGTTGCTCGTCAATGCAGCGCACCACGCGATCCCGTTCCTGTTGCCTGCAGGCGTATGGACTGCCCTGCTCGATACTCATCACCCGCGTGGCGAGACCCGGTGGCAAGGGCAGGGTGAAGCCCCGTTTGGTTTGGCCCCCAATAGCCTGGTTTTACTGGCTGTTGCCGGCATCCAGCCTGTGACGTTTTGAGCGCACCCTGATGACTCGCACATGTCAGCCAGACAACAAACTCAAAACCCGCCGCAAACTGCCATGAATCTCCCCAGAGCCAGCGGCATATTGCTGCATCCCACCAGCCTGCCAGGGCCGCATGGCTCGGGTGATATGGGCGAATCGGCCTACCATTTTGTCGATTGGCTGGCTGGCGCCGGGCAAAAGCTGTGGCAAATTTTGCCGTTGGGGGGCATCGGGGCTGGCAATTCGCCCTACATGAGTTCATCTGCATTTGCCGGCAATGTGCTGCTAATTGATTTGGCAGAACTACAGCGGCAAGGCTGGATGCTGGCCGACGATTTGGTCGCACCCTCGGGTATGTCAAACGAGCGGGTCAATTTCGACGTGGTGGTGCCGTGGCGGCGGCAACGGCTTGAAAAAGCCGCCCGCCAGTTTCACGCCGTCGGCACGGCGGCACAACGCCTGGCGTTGCAAGATTTCACCCAAACCCATGCAGACTGGCTGGCCGACTACGTTTTGTTTATGGCGCTGTCTGAAGCGTATGCGGGCCAAGACTGGTGCGATTGGCCTGTTGGCCTGGCCCAGCGCGAGCGCCAGGCGCTCGAAGCCGCGCGCCGGCAGTACGCGCCAGACATTGCGTTCTGGACGTTTTGCCAATGGTGCTTCTTTACCCAATGGCAGCGACTGAAGGCCTATGCGAACGGGCGTGGGGTGCGCATCGTGGGTGATGTGCCGATTTTTATCGCCTACCAAAGCGCCGAAGTCTGGGCAAGGCCCGAATTGTTTGAGCTGGACGCGCAGGGCCGCGCGATCGTGGTGGCCGGTGTGCCACCTGATTATTTCAGTGCCACCGGGCAGCGTTGGGGCAACCCGTTGTACCGCTGGCCCGCCCACGCGGCAGATGGCTACGCCTGGTGGGTGAACCGGGTGCGGCGTATTTTTGAGTTGGTGGATGTGGTGCGCATCGATCATTTCAGGGGCTTCGCAGATTACTGGGAAATCCCGGCCAACGAACCCACAGCCATTCACGGGCGCTGGTTGCCTGGCCCCGGTGCCCCGCTGTTTGATGCCATTCATGCAGAACTCGGCGATGTCTCCATCATTGCTGAAGACCTGGGGCTGATCACCCCCGCCGTCACCGCGCTACGCCAACAGTTCAAACTGCCCGGTATGCGTATCTTGCACTTCGCCTTTGGTGGCGCGAATGACAACACCTACCTGCCGCACAACTACGAGCCCAACACCGTGGTTTACACCGGCACGCATGACAACAACACCTCGCAAGGCTGGTGGGCAGGCACATCAAAAGCCGAACGCCAGCACGTTCGCGCCTACTTGGCGTTGCAGCCGCAGGATGAACTAAATATCCACTGGAAGTTGATCGCCACCGCCTGCGCCAGCGTGGCCGACACCGCCATTCACCCGTTGCAAGACGTGCTGGGCCTGAGCGAGGCCGGCCGCATGAACCTGCCAGGCGTGGGGCAGGGTTACTGGGAGTGGCGCTTCACTTGGCAGCAAGTCACCCCCGCGCATGCGCAGGAGTTGCGGCGGCTGTGTGATTTGTATCGGCGCTGATAAAGCTGGGTGCGGTAACCGTCTGGGCGGCTCGTAGCTTGCACCCTTGGGGTTGGGTGGTCTGCAAGCACGGTTCAATTTCGTTCAAAATAACGATAATATTTAATTTCATAAAATACATTTAGATAAATTGGCAATTTGTTGACGTATTAATTGCACAATTAGATATAAAAAATATAGTATTTTTATATTAAATAAATACGTATATTTGTCATGATTCAATATGGTTTGATTTTTTTAGGTGCGGTGAAATAGCCGTCGTCAGGTGGCTTTTATACGACCGGTCGCCCGAACCACC
>JANOVW010000177.1:0-2756 GCA_031417575.1 Rhodoferax sp.
TTGGGCCTCGGCAACCCCAGGACCGAAATCGCGCACGGTGATGATGAGCTGGTTGGCTTGGCTGCGCACATCGAGTTCGCAGGCTGGCGCATCGGGCGGGGCGTAACGCAGCGCGTTGTCCAGCAAATTGCGCAACAACAAGCGCATACGCACAGGGTCCAGCTGCAACTGCGGCAAGTCTGGCGCGAGGTGCAAGGTGATCCGCGCCGGGCTGCCCGCATCCGCCATGCTGGCAACAACGTCTTTCGCCAGTTGCGCGATGTCCACCGTTTCACATTGCAGGGCCGCATGGCGGCTGGCCAGGCGTTCGGATTCCAACAAATCGGTGATGAGCCGCGCCATTTCGGCCAGGTCGCGCAGCAGGGCTCCGCGCTCTGTGTGGGTGTCGGCGCTGTCGGGCAGCAACTCGGTATTGAGCCGTGCCCGCGTGAGGGGCGAGCGCAACTCATGGCTAATCGCCAACAGCAGCGCCCGTTTGGCCTCCAGCATTTGGTGGATGTCTTGCCCCATGGTGTTGATTTGCCCGGCCAAATCGCCCAACTCGTCACGGCGGCGCTGCGGGATGGGCGTGGCGAAATCGCCCGCGCCAAACCGCCGGGCACCAGCCCCAATATCGTCCAGCGGCTTGAGCAAACGCCGCACCACGGCATAAGCAACGGCGGTGAGGGCCAACAAGGCCGTCAGGGTGATCCAGAACACCATGCCATGGCCCCGCCGCCAGTTCAAATCGCCCAAGCCGAAGGTGATGGTGTGGCCGTCTGCGGTGACCCGCCGCAGCAGGCGCGCGCCCTCGCCTGCGTAGGTGTCACCATAATGGTCTTCACTGTGGTCATCGTTGATGTGCCCGCCGGGGCCTTTGCGCCAGTTCCGGCTGGTTTTGGGGTGTGTATCCAGCTGGGTGCGCGGGCCTTCGATACGCACCGATATCGGTAGCCGCGCCGCCAGTGCCTGCGCCCGGCTGGCATCTGGCGGTGTGCCCAAATCGATGGCCAACCGGTCGACATAGTCTGACACCAGGGGCCGCACCGCATCGCGCCAACCCAGAGCCATGGCTTTTTGGGTGCCCCACAAAAAAGCCGCGCTCATGCCAACCGCCAACAGCAAAAACAAGGCCACCAGGCGCCACTGCAGCGAGTGGCCCAGCCGGTGACGCCAACTTTGGCGCCCGGGTGCCTTGGCCGACTGCATCGTCGAAGGCGTGTCTGGGCTCATGGCTCAGCGGCTCACAACCCGTTGGCACGCGGCAACCGTGCCAGCGCCAGTGAATAACCCGCATTGCGCAGCGTGCGAATCGCGTCGAGTGGTTCGAGTTTTTTGCGCAGGCGGCTCACCACCAGGTCAACCGCGCGGGTGTACAAATCGGCTTCATGGCCCCGCAGGTGGTTCAATATGTCGTCCCGGGTAAACACCTTGCCGGGTGTTTTGGCCAGCAAACTC
Organism: Rhodoferax sp.; assembly: GCA_031417575.1. GTDB lineage: Bacteria > Pseudomonadota > Gammaproteobacteria > Burkholderiales > Burkholderiaceae_C > JANYCG01. Next base: position 1,438 of record JANOVW010000177.1, read on the forward strand.
AGCAACGCAAACTCGGTACCGGTGAGGTCAATGCCTTCGCCCTGGCGCAGCACCGCATGGGTATCGAGGTTAATGTGCAGGCCCTCAAAAGCCAGCTGGCTTTTGCCTGCGCCTGCGTGGCTGGCATCAGCCGACACGCGCTGGCGGCGCAGCACGGTTTGCAACCGGGCCACCAGTTCACGCGGCTCAAATGGTTTGGGCAGGTAGTCATCCGCACCCAATTCCAGCCCCACCACGCGGTCCATCACGTCGCCACGGGCGGTGAGCATGATGAGCGGAATGTCGCCAAAACCGGCATCACTTTTACGGATCGTGCGACACAACTCAAAGCCATCCATCTCGGGCAGCATCACGTCCAGAATGGCCGCATCAAAGCGGCCCTGGGCCAGCTTGGCCAGGCCCAGGCTGGGCCGGTGCGCCAGTTCCAGCGTCAGGTCAAACCGCTGAAAATACGCCGCCAGCGGGGGCCCGAGCTGTTCATCGTCGTCGATCAGCAAAATGGTGGGCATGGGCTTGATTGTCACCAAAGATGGCAGCCAAGCCAGGCGCCATCGCCCAATCAGCCACCCCAGCCACGGCGGCGGCTCATCAAATCGCGGATTTGCTGCTGTTGCGCCGGGTTCAGGCTGTCATAAAAATCAGCGGCAGCGGCGATCACCTCGGGGCTTTTGGCTTTGATGGCACCGGTTTTTTCGTCCAGCAGCGCCTGGGCTTTGGATTTATCCAGTTTGGGGCCGGCCAGCAGTGCCTGCAGTTCGGCGCGTGGGTCTTTGTTGGCCCCCATGAGCGCGGTGCGCTGTTGTTGCAGCTTGTCGGCCAATACGTTCAGTTGCTGTTTTTGGGGTTCCGTCAGGTCCAGCTTTTTGCCAGCCTTTTCAACCATGCGGCTTTGGAACTTGGCACGGTCTTCATCCGAACCGTGGCCTCCGTGTCGGCCCGAGCAGCCGCTTAAGGCGCCAAAAACCAAGGCACCGCCAGCGATGCCAAGCAAGATTTTTTTGAATGAGAATTTCATGAAGAGTCCTGTAAAGAAGTTGTTGAACAGGGCTCTATCTCGCCGCCGGGGCATCAATACGTCTCAGACAGGCTTCGGTTTGTATCGGTTTATGTCAAATGGGTGGGGTGCAGCCGCGCTCTAAATGTCAATTTATTAAATTTACAAATTATTTAAAATAAAAACAAGTCGATTGTTTCCGTATTAATTGCATAAATAGATACAATTTATATATCAAATATGAACTAAAAAAGTTCAATATTATGTAAAAGAGAATAAAAATTTACTTTTAATCATCATTAAAATGAGCGTGGTCAACGTTGAA
>JANOVW010000178.1:0-7196 GCA_031417575.1 Rhodoferax sp.
AACGGCAGAAAAGCCGCATTCACCTGGCCGCCCACCAGATTTTGTACAGCTGGTGGTGTGCCATTAAAGGGTACGTGGACCATGTCGATGCCAGCACGCTGGTTCAAGATAACCCCCGCAAAATGCGACGAATTGCCCGCCGTAAAAGAGGCAAACGAAACCTTGCCAGGATTGGCTTTGGACCAGGCCACAAACTCCGCCACATTGTTGGCCGGTACACTGGCGTTGACAGCCATCACCATCGCAGCACCGAGAAAATTGGTAACCGGTCTGAAGTGCTTTTCAGGATCGTAGGGCAGCTTGGAAAAGGTGTGCGGGTTGATGGTGAACATGCTGGTATTGGCCAGTAGCAAGGTATAGCCATCAGGCGCAGCTTGCATGACACTTTGTGCAGCGATGATGCCGGAGCCGCCCGGTTTGGCTTCGACGATCAACGCTTGCCCCGTGTTTTGCTTGAAAACCTCCGCAACTTGCCGCAGTGAGGTGTCTAGCGTATTGCCAGCTGCAAAGGGTACGACCACTTTCACTGGTTTGTCCGGGAAGGTGGATTGCGCCCAGCCGAAGCTGCTGCCCGCGACCAGCGGCACTGTCATCAAATTTTGCAGAATAGTTCGTCTTTTCATGGCGTGTCTTTCAAAGGCAGTTGGTCGTTTAGGCGGTGACTTGGTTGGGGCTGGCCATGGGTGGAGCCTTTGGTAAAACCCCTGTGCGGGCCTGCTCGCGCAAGGTGCGTTTCAAAACCTTCCCAACCGGATTGCGAGGTAAAACATCGACAGAAATAAAATACTCCGGAAGCTTGAATGCGGCAATGCGGTGCTGGGTGCGCAAGTGATCAGTTAACGTTTCCAGCGAAAGCTGATGCCCCTCAAGGGAAACAACGCAAGCACACAGCCTTTCACCCAGGATCGGATCGGGTACACCGACGACAGCCACTTCCTTCAAGCCAGGGCAGGCTGCCAGAAGCCCTTCAATTTCTTCACTGGAAATATTCATGCCGCCGCGGATTACCAAATCTTTAGAGCGGCCAACGTAGCGGTAATACTGCAGCGTGTCGCCCGCAATTTCGAACAAATCACCGGTTTTGTAAAACCCCAGATCGTCAAACGCGCGTTGGCTCATTTCGGGCGCACGAAAGTAGCCACTGAACACTGTTGGCCCCAGAAACCGAAGTTCACCTGGCCGCCCCGCCGTTGTAATATCTTCGCCAGTTTCGATGTCTACCAGGCGAGTCTTGATCTTGCGGGTGGTCGAGACACGCCAATTAAAACCATCCACACCGGCGCGTGGAAAGAACTGCGCCCGCAATGCCGGATCCGGGATATCAATGTCGCTACCCGATAACGCCGCACCTTCGTTGGAGCCGAAGTAATTGACGATCTGAACGCCGTGTTTTTCCGCAAAGCCGCGCACCATCCATTCCGACAAGGGCGCAGCGCCTGATCCAATGCGTGACAGGCGTTTGAAATCAATACCTTCCAACAAGGATTGGTTTTGCAGCAGCATGTTCAGCACAGCGGGCGGCGCTACGGTGTAGTCGATTCGTTCGTCACGCAATTGCTGCAAAAACACCGGTAGGCTGAACGGATGGTGTTGCACCACGGTGCCACCGAGGACTAACCAGGCCGCGAAGGCGGTAGAGAGGCCCGCCATGTTGACAAATGGAAACGGATTCAGCAGCCGTGCATGGCGCGGAATCAGCGCCGCTTCAATGATGCTGGGCGCCACAATGAGCCATTCATTGTGACTGCGCGGTACGCCTTTGGGCTGTGCTTCGGTACCAGAGGTCCAACAAATTGTAAAAACATCGTTGGCGCTGACTGCGGCATCGCGCTCGTTTTGGAGGAGGTGGGAGCGCTGGGACTTCGACAAGGGTTGTGACGTTAAATCTGAGATGTTCACTGCTCCCTGCGGGAGTGCATCGCCCCAGGAAAAAACCTTCTTCAACGAAGGATGTGACGCCTGAAGGCTGTAAAACATGTGTGCCGCAGCATGCGCGTTCAAGGCCTTGCCAATATGCGAAAAAGTAACGGCAGCAACGGCGCTGGTTTGCAGCAGGATGTGTTCCAGCTCGTGTTCGCGATATTGCACCGGTACTGGCGTGACGACTACCCCCAGCCGAGCGCAGGACAGGTACACCACAAATTGCTCCACGCAATTAGGCAGCATCGCCACCAGGATGTCGTCCCGCCGGATATTGCTGTTCACCAGGAGGAAACTAAACCGGTCAACTGCTTCACCCAATTGTGCCCAGCTCAGGCGCTGCGGTGCACCATGCACAAACTCGCTGCGGTTGGACGTGTCAACCACGGCTTCTTGATCTCCAAGCGCCTCAACGTTGTCGGTGAAATAGTCCCACAGCGTTCGGGTTCCCCACCAATTTTTCGCGGTGTAGTCATCAATGCTGGACTGGGGCACCAGAATCATGGATTATTTCCAGCGGTCCAAGGTTTTTTGACTGACAAACGTCGCGTGAAAACCATGGGGAATACGACGAGGCAACAGAATGCGCGCAATCGGGCCTTCGGCCAAGCGAGCGCCTTTGCAGTCGAACACCTGAATTTCTGAACGTTCATCAGACGGGTTCCAGACGGGCATTACCAAATAGCCATCGTCCTCCGCTTGGCTGTTGTCCCGCGGAGCGAAACCGGGTTCGTTATAAAAATACTGTGGCCCGGCGCTGTAGGCGACATAACCGCCGGTTCGAAGGTCATACTTCACCAAGCCTGGAAAGCGCGGCTCCTCCCGCCCCCCTTGAGGGAAAATAATGTTGTACGAATATTGGTTCTTGCGACCTTGGTACTGGCCATTGATAACCGGGAACTCTGTGTTCAGCACGTCGTCGATGACGCGTTCATGGGTTTTGCCGGTTTTGAGATCAAAGCGCCATTCATACAGCAGAAAATCGCGTTGGCGCTGGTTGATGGTGTGTTCCAGCCGACGCGAATCCAGCTCGCCGTTGGCCAGGGTGTACAACCGGTATGGGGTACCCACCATCACTATTTCGTGATCTTCTTCCCAGGCATTGACTACGTGCAACATGTAGCCGGGTTTGGCTTCAAACCAGCGAATATCGTTGGCAGAGCCATAACGTGGAACCACCGCAAAACGCGATGGTTGATCAGCATGAAAGCGAACCTTGTATCGTTTGGCCTTTAAGGCGTCTTCGTCAGGCCACAAGGGGAAATCGTGCAAGATGGTGTAGTGCTCGGTCACCGCCATGTCATGCGGCAGACGCGGCCCAGGCAAAGGTATTTCGATCTTGTGTTTGAGTTTGCGGTCAGGCCCGATAACACCATATTCCATGTACGGTGCCGTCAGGCTGTAGTCAAAAAACAGCAACTCACCGGTGTGTTCGTCGGGCCGCGAATGGGCCGAGATTTTGGCAAATGCGCCCTCGAAATCAGCTGTGCCCAGTGTTTCAAGGGAATACGGGTCCAGTGCATAGGGCATCCCGGAGCGGTACCACATGGTGATCAGCCGCCCCGCGTGGTATTTCACATCGGTATTGGCCGTGTTCTTGAGCGGTTGGTCTTCGCGATCGGCGCGCATGGGCTCTTTAAGGCCTTTCCATAACGCGTGACCAGCCGCCCGCTCTTCTTGCAAGGCTGGCGTCTGTACCCAGCGGTTGCGGTAAGTAACCTTGCCGTTTGCAAACTGAACGGCATGCACCATGCCATCTCCGTCATAGGCGTGGTAACGCCATTCGGGCGGGTAGTATGCGTTTGGGCCATTGCGAACATAAAGCCCGTTCAGGTCGTGGGGTACGTTTCCGATGACCGGCATGTCGTCAAACACATCCTCCGAGTGGATGGGCGCGTTATTTCCGTCAAGGGCCGATATCTCATGTGATGGAAGATCATTGAGTTTCATGGCTGCCTCAATTGCGAATGGCAAGGCGGTCTTTTTCGATCCAGCAGGCATGAAAACCGGTGGGCAGCCGTTGCGGCAATTCAACCTGGGTTACCGGGCCTTGTCCAATGTTGCGTGCATCAAAAATATCCAGAGTCTGGCGTTTGAGCGCGTCGTTCCACTGGAAAGCAACAACGTAACCATGGTCTTCCGACTGCGGTGAGTCGGCCTCTGCAAACCAGGGCTCGGAGTACCAGCTTTGCTGCGTGTCGTCTGACCACCCACCCAGATCGGCCCCAGTTTCCAGGTCAAACTTGCGGATGCCGCTCCACTGCAAGGTGACGGTTTCAGAATGATCGACCAGATAACCATAGCGGGTTTTGCGGCCGGTTTTGCGGGCGTTGTAGGTGGGGAACTCGGCGTTGAATGTGTCATTCAGCACGTGTTCATCGGTTTCGCCCGTTTTCAGGTTCATCTTCCAAACCCACAGCCGTGCATGCATGACGAGTTCGGCGACATCTTTGGCAGTGCGCCTTGCATCAATTTGGCCTTGCTCATCCAGGGCCGGCATGTAGCGGCAGCCCACCATCACCAACCAGTCACCCTCTTCCCAGGCGTTAACCACGTGGTAAAGGTAACAGGGCGTGAAATTGAACCAGCGAATGCTGTCACTGGCACCCAGGCGCGGAATTACGCCCAGCCGGGTGTGCATTTCGGGGTAAAACTCAATCTTGTGACGGCCCAATGCCATGGCCTCGTGGTTGTGGAACAACGGCAGGTCATGCAATATCGAATAGTGCTCGGTAACCGCCATGTCATGTGGCAGCCGTGGGCCTGGCAAATCGATTGGCACGTAGTGTTTGAGCGCGCCATCTGCACCCACCACACCGTAGTGCATATAGGGGGCCTCATTGCCATAGTCAAAGAACATCATCTCCTCTGTCACTTCGTCTACTTTGGCATGGGCAGAAATTTTGCCGCCGCTCTCGGCAATAGCCTGTGATTTGCCCAGTGTCTCTAATGTGATCGGGTCAATTTCGTAGGCGTCACCCGACATGTACCAAAGCGCCAGGGCGCGACCCCGGTGCCCGACCAAGTCGGTATTGGCCGTATCTTTGAGGCGTTTATCGGGTCGGCCCTTCAGCGTTTCGCGTATGCCGTAGTGGGTTGCTTGCCCGGCTTTTTGCTCTTCAACAAAACCTTCAGTGTGAACCCAGCGGTTGCGATAGGTCAGCTGACCATTGTCGAAGTGTGCAGAATGCACCATGCCATCGCCATCAAACGGGTGGTAGCGCCCATTCGGTGCGTATCGTGCGTTGGGGCCTGCGCGCAGGTAAACACCGTTGAGGTCTTCGGGAATGCTGCCTTTGAGCAGTTTCAAATCCTTTAGATTCAATTCTTGCGAGATCGGTGCATGAACACCGGTGAGCAACGGGCCGTAGTCTTCGCCAAACGGAGCCAGGTTTTCAGGTGCAGTACGTGCGTTCATGGAGGTTTCCTATCGGGATATTGCTTTCCTAATTGAACTCAGCTTATCCCAAGCATTCCCTTTTGGCAAGAGGATTTGCGTTTACCCGTTGATGTGTTTATTGGGCATCACCGAGCGGCATGTCGGTCAATGACGGCAAAAACAGCGCCCAAGCCGTAAGCCACAGCCGCGAACAGCGGTGCAGCGGCGCTGCCCAGCAAGTCCGCCAGAGCGCCGGCTACAACCGGGCCAATCAATTGCCCGACACCCATTGCTGCGGTGGCAATGCTGAAAGCGCGGGCATAGTCGGCCGCGCTGCTGCGGGCACGGGCCGCTGCGGTTACCAGCGCCGGCGTGGCCGCCAAACCCAAACCAACGCCTACCGCGCCCGCCAGCGCTGCCCCCGCGCTGGCCATCGCTGCCGCTACGCAGCCTAGCGAAGCCGCTGCCATGGCGGCGGGCAAGGCGTAGGGCCGCAGCCGAGGTTTACCCAACAACCACAACGTAATACCTCCGCCACACAAGGTGGCCAGCCCCAGGGTTGCCCAGGCCCATGCCACCACAGTAAGCGGCGCGGCTGCGGCAGCCATACGGGTGCCGGCAAAGGTTGCGTAAGCGATGTAGCCCAGACCAAAACACAGGTAAGTGAGCACCAGCCAGGCCCAGCGCGGTGTTGCGATAGAAGCAAACGTGAAGCCCTGGCCAGCGCCGGAGTCGCCAGGCATTGCTTTGGCCACCGGAAAACCAAATGCCAATACAAGAGCCACAAGAGCGGCAGCAACAAAAACCAGTCGCCAAGCGCCCGGCTGCAACAACCAGGGTGCGCCCGCACCACATCCCAAAATGGCAATGGCCATGCCAATCCACATCAGCACGCTGGCCGAAGCGCGCGACGGTTCAGCGACGCTTGAGAGCACGCTCACCATGATGGCGATGACAGCCGGACCAGCGCCCACCCCGGTGGCTACTCGGCCTATTCCCAACAGCACCACGCCAAACCCCGGGTTTGCCGGCGCCAGCGCACACAGAAAAGCACCCATGGCTACCAGCAGGTGGGCCGCAACCACCAGTTGGGAGACACCATACCGCCGGATCAGCCCTGGCCCGAGCAAGGTGCCGACCAGATACCCCGCCAAATGAAGCGCATTGAGTACGCCGCCGGCGGTGTACCCCAAGCCCATTTCAGTTCGCAACGAAGGCAGCACCACACCATAGGCAAAACGGGCCATCCCCACGTGCAACGCCACGCCCAACGCGCCCCAGGCCAGCAAACGCAAAGGCAATCGCACTTCTTTATGGGCTGGGGTGGCTAAATGAGTTGTCATAACCAAGCAGGTTGAAAAAATACAATGCCAAAAAGCGGGGTAACCCAACGGGTGCTGAAGCAGCTACGTCAGATGGTATCTGTTAGCCCGTCCCCACTACTTTTGCCGTGCGTTATGCTGAAGGGCATTGCCCACGTAGCCTTTCAAGGTGCTTCCATGTCCCCAACTGCCATCGCCGCCGAACCTTTGCTGAAAGCCACCCCCCCCCCTTGGGCAGTAACTCGCCTGGCCGGGGCCTTGGGTGGTGAAGTGCGCGGTGTCAACCTGGCCCAGGTTTCAGCGCAACAAGTGGCCGACATTCAGCAGCTTCTGTTGGACCACCAGGTGTTGTTCTTCCCCGGCCAGAGCTTGAGTGTGGAAGAACATGTGGCGTTTGGGCGCCACTTTGGCGAGCTTGAAAGCCACCCGCACATCAAGAACCCCTTCACCCAGCATCCTTATCTTTTTGAGTTGGCCGCCACCTACGGGGGTGTAGCCGATGAGTGGCATACGGATTTGACCTTTCAGGCCGAACCTGCACTGTTGTCTGTACTAAAAATGGTGCGTTGTCCGCC
>JANOVW010000179.1:0-3330 GCA_031417575.1 Rhodoferax sp.
GAACGGCTGCCACACGAGTTGTTGCCCGCCATGCCGCCCAACGTCGCCTGGGCACTGGTTGAGACATCAACCGGGTACCACAGGCCATGGGGCTTCAACGCGGCGTTCAGATGATCCAGCACCAAGCCGGGCTCGACCTCAGCCGTGCGGTTAGGCACGTCCAGGTGCAGGATGTTGCGCAGGTGTTGGGTGTGGTCAACTACCAGGCCAGCACCCACGGTTTGGCCACATTGGCTGGTGCCGCCACCGCGTGGCACGAGGGGCACCTTTAGATCACGGCAAATGTCCAATGCCAGCTGCACGTCCGTTTGGGTGCGTGGCACCAGCACACCGATCGGCGTTTGCTGGTAGATGGAGGCATCGGTAGCGTAGCGTCCTCTGTCCGCTGCGCTGAACAAGACCTCGCCTTGGGTCTCATTGCGTAACCGTGCGGCCAATTGCCCCGCGACTTCATTGCTGGCGCGGGCCACCGTTTCGTAGGCACGGCCTGCTACAGCCTTCAATGCGGATGTAGGTACAGCGGCGTTCATGCGGCCTCTCCGATCAAAGTGGGGGGCAGGGACAGTTGCCCAGCGGTGGCGGGGATGGCCGGGCTGACGGGGGTGACGGAGTTCGGGGTGGCAAACGCAGCCGCTGTTTCTGCCAATTGCGCCATCACCACATCGCGTTTATTGAGCAGGTGCTGGGTGAGTACCTTGCGCATCCTCGCGCTATCGCGCGCCTGCAAGGCGGAAATCATTTCGTCGTGTTCCAACACAGCCGCTTTCCATTTTTCACCGTCTTGATTGGAGCGAAAACGCAGTGCCTGCAAGCGGGCATTGACCTGCCGGTAAGTGGCCGACAACACCGGATTACGGGCCGCTACGTTAATGGCAGTGTGAATGGACGCGTTGAGCCGGTAATAGGCCGGCAAGTCGGCACGGGTGAACGCCGCCAGCATTTCAAAATGCAAAGCCTGAATTTCGCGAAGTTCCTGCTCGGTGATGCGCTGGGCAGCCAGCTCGCCCGATTGCGCCTCCAGCCCGGCGATGACTTCAAACGTATGCAACACATCCTGGGGCGTGAGTGCCACGGCAATGGCGCCGCGATTCGGCAACAGTTCAACCAGGCCTTCAGCGGCCAACATTTTGATGGCTTCGCGCAATGGCGTGCGGGATACCTTCAGCTCTTCACACAGCTCGCGCTCGTTCAGTTTGGCACCGGGCGCAATACGGCTCTCCACCAGCATCTGGCGCAGGCGTTGCGCAACTTGGGCGTGCAAACTGGTGGGTGCGAGATGAAGGACTTGAGCGCTCATTTCAATTTTGTATTCAAAAAATGGATGGATAAAATACGATTATCGAGGGTTTATGCTCTAATATCGCGACTATATTATTTTTTGTATTCAAAAAATTGAACGCTCGTTTTCAACCGATGTTTTTGCTTCATTCCTGGAACTTCATCCGATGCTGACCCTCGATTACCACCCTTCCGGCCGTCACTTCCTGCAAATACCGGGGCCTTCGCCCGTGCCTGACCGCATCTTGCGGGCCATCGGTTTGCCCACCATCGACCACCGGGGTCCGGAATTCGGCGCACTGGGTTTAAAGGTGTTGGCCGACATTCAAAAAATTTTCAAAACCACGCAGCCCGTCGTGATCTACCCGGCCAGCGGTACCGCTGCCTGGGAAGCCGCCATGGTCAACACCCTGAATGCGGGTGACTCGGTCCTCATGTATGAAACCGGGCACTTCGCCGCCTTGTGGCAAAAGCTGGCGGCCCGCTTGGGCCTCAAACCCGAAGTGATGCGCGACCCAGGCAATGACATTTGGCGGCATGGGGTTCGGGCTGACCTGATTGAAGAACGGCTCAAAAATGACCCGCAGCACGCCATCAAGGCGGTGTGTGTGGTGCACAACGAAACCTCCACCGGTGTCACCAGCAACATCGCCGCCGTGCGCCGTGCGATTGACGCAGCCAAACACCCGGCCTTGCTGTTGGTCGATACCATTTCCGGTCTGGCTTCGGCAGATTTCCAGCACGATGCCTGGGGCATTGATGTCAGTATTGGTGGCTCGCAAAAAGGGCTGATGCTGCCACCCGGCATCAGCTTCAACGCGGTATCAGTCAAAGCCCTTGCGGCCAGCAAAACCGCCACCTTGCCCAAAGCTTTTTGGGCCTGGGATGAGATGATCGACATGAACCGCACCGGGTACTTTCCGTCTACCCCCAACACCAACTTGTTGTATGGCTTGTCTGAAGCCTGCGACATGCTGCTGGCACAAGGGCTGGAGCAGGTATTTGCCCGCCACCAACGCTGGGCGCAAGGCGTTCGCAACGCAGTAAGCGCCTGGGGCCTGCAAATCCAGTGTGCCGATGCGGCATTGCATTCCCCCATCCTCACGGGGGTGATGACCCCTACAGGCGTAGATGCCGACGCCGTGCGCAGCATCATTTATGACCGGTTTGATTGCTCGTTGGGCACTGGCTTGGGCAAGATCAAGGGTCGCATGTTCCGCATTGGCCATCTCGGTGACACCAATGATTTGACCCTGCTGGGAGCACTGGCAGGTTGCGAAATGGGTCTTAAACTGGCGGGCATTTCGCTGGCGGGCTCGGGTGTACAGGCGGCGATGGATTATTTTTCAAGCCACGCTGCCACCGTGTCCCTGAAAAAAGCAGCCTGAAATTCACCGACCACACCCAACAAACAAGCCCACCGACACAAACCGCCGTTTTCGCCCACCCCTCACCGGAGACCACCATGCAACGCAGAACCTTCATCGCAGCCGCAAGCGGCACCGCATCCTTTTTGGCCCTGCCCGGCCTGCGGGCACAAAACCTGCAAAATTTACCCACTGGCACGGTGCGCATCATCGTGGGGTTTGCCCCTGGCGGCGGCACTGACATTCTGGCCCGTGTCATCGGGCAAAAACTGGCCCCGATGTGGAACGCCACCATCGTGGTCGAAAACAAAGCCGGTGCTGCCGGCATGATTGCCGCCGATTACGTCGCCAAACAACCCGGCGATGGCAGCGTGCTGCTCATGGCGCACATCAACAGCCACGCCATTGCGCCTGCGCTCACACCCAAAATGACCTACAGCGTGGCGAATGATTTTTCGCCCATCTCCATGGTCGGCATCACGCCCAATTTGCTGATTGGCAACGACAAACAAACCGCCCGCACCGTCAAAGACATTGTTGAACTGTGCAAAAAGAATCCCGGCAAGATCAGCTTCGGCTCGGCTGGCAACGGTTCAGCCCAGCATTTGGCGCTCGAGATGTTCAAGCTGGCAGCGGGTATTGACGCGTTACACGTGCCCTACAAGGGCTCTGGCCCCATGCTCAC
>JANOVW010000180.1:0-7459 GCA_031417575.1 Rhodoferax sp.
CACTTTCTGGTGGACTTTGAATGTGAGCGTCGTCTGACCCAGGGCAACTGGGTGCAAATCCTGGCCGACATGAAGACCATCAAGATATCGCTCAAGGCCAATGCGCGGACCAACGCACTGGGTTTTGTCTTTCACAAACAAGGTGCCAACCTGCTCAAGTCCAAAAGCAACATCGAACACGAGGTGCGGGTGCTGCTGGGTGGCATGGCCAACGAAGAGCTGTTTTTCGGCGAGGACGGCACCACCAACGGCGCGCACAATGACATCACCCGCGTGACGCAATTGCTGCATCACGCGGTGGCTGAAATGGGCATGTACCGCAAAACCCGGCTGAATTTCGGGTCGCTGGCCAAAGACCGGTCCGGCGGCAGCCGTGATTTGGATGAGGAAACGCGCAGCCTCATGGAAGCCCAAAGCGAGCGCCTGTACAGCGAGACCAAGGATGTGTTACAGCCGCTCAAACCGCTGACGGAGCACTTGGTCGGCCGCTTGCTGCAAGTGGGAGAAATGAATCTGGCTGATGCCCTGTCAGAGATACGCAACTTCGAGACGCTACGAGCCTGATGGTGCGACGGAACGTGGCTATGACGGGCGTTTGGCCTACACCGGTGAGTCTGGACGCACAGTGAAGATATGCAGATTCGCGAATAGTGGTGCAACTGTCTGTCAGATCGCGCCCTCCCGCGGCGGCTGACCTATCGCGCGGGAGATAGGTTGATGAAACGCTTGACACCTGGAAAATGAAGTCCATCACTTCAGTTCAATTTCGACCTTGACAGGTGCATATTGATGCGGGTGTCGTCCAGTCCAACTGCGCAATCGCCTCGAGCGCACTTTCATTCAGCGGTAAGGTCCGGATTTTGTTGGACTTGAGTTCCACACAGGAATGCGCCACCCCCACGTCTGCCAGTCAATCTGGCTCTAGGTCGCCTGCACGGAGCCTGTTGAGGTCCGGATCGGGCACCGCAAGGAACTCGAGGTAACCACTATTTTTGTACCATCAATCACGATTCAGACCTCGATCGGTCGTAGAGATGGCGCTTTGACCACATGGAACACTTTGGGAGGACGTACGGCATTTTTATTGCCGGCGGGTGTGACCGGTCGACATGAGATGTCAGCAACGTTAGCAACGTTAGCAATGGGACCTTAAAGGCGGTGCATTCATGAAAAAAGTAATGCGCGGACAGACCGGTATTGCCGAGCCAGCAATCGATGCCTTTGTCAAACAGGTGGCGCCCTAGGGTTTGGCCCGAACAAACAGGGTTAGCGAAGTCGCCGACTTTTGCGCGTTCGTTCCATAAAATCACCGGGCTTTGTCTTGACCCAGGCAACGAAAACCCCGATCTCCGGGTGGGCCAGCAAGGTCTCCATAGAATTGAACTGCCGCGCAAGTTCGGATTCGGTCAACAAGGCATGAATTTGCCGGTGGCAAATCCGGTGCAAGAACTCGGTGTGTCTGCCACCCTTGGACTTGGGTATGAGGTGGTGGGCGTCGCGTTGGCTCGCCGGAATGACTCGTTCGCACAGGGGACAGATCAGTTCCTGCTGGGCTGGCACCGGTCTGTCTTGCAGCAGCAGTCGCCTTATTCTGCCCATTGATTACTGGTAGTGAGTTGCATGGCTGGTCTGCATTTTCGTCGGTGGTTGCAGTCTTTGGTGCGCATCGCCCCGGCGGCGCGTGGGGCATTGCAGGATCGTTCCAAATATACTGTGAATATGAACAGTTATAAGTCCATTTCTGCGCTTAGGCGCCGTCGCGAAGCATTAGGCCATCAGCTGCCGTTTGAATACCCCGAGGCATTGCGCACTGCCGCCCAAAGCATGCCATCCGCGCCTGGAGTGTATGTTTTTCATGGCCAGGACGGGGACTTGCCGGTCTACATTGGCAAGAGCGTCAACCTGCGCCAACGAGTGCTATCCCATTTGCGCAATGCAGACGAAGCGCGCATGCTTCGTCAGACCCGGCGGATCAGCCATATTGGTACGGTGGGCGAGGTGGGGGCCTTACTGCTGGAGGCCAGCATGATCAAGCTACAGCAACCGCTGTTTAACCAGAAATTGCGCCGAAACCGACAACTTTGTTCATGGCAATGGCAGGGTAACCAGCTGGCGGTGGTTTATGCCAAAGACGTGAACTTCGCCACCGAGCCCGGCCTTTACGGACTGTTTGCCAGCCGTTTTGCCGCATTGCAGGCCCTTCGAAGTCTGGCCGATTCACACCAGTTGTGTTATAGCCTGCTGGGACTTGAGAAGTTGACGCCGGGCATGGCGTGTTTCAGGGCCCAGTTGCGTTATTGCGCTGGTGCCTGCCGGGGTGATGAACCGCCGGTTGCGCACCAGGCGAGATTGCAAAGCGCACTGGAACACCTTCAAGTCGCCTGCTGGCCATTTGCAGGAGCCATTGGTTTGGTTGAGCGGTACCAGGACGACTACCAGATGCACGTCATCCTGAACTGGACGTATCTGGGCAGTGTTTCAGACGAATCCGTGGCGATCAACCGGGCTCGTCAACTCTCCAGTGTGGCGGCAGGATTCGACGCCGATGGCTACAAGATATTGTGCAAGCCCTTGCTGAGTGGCCATGTAGAGATTGTGTTGCTGGGATGACGCCCAGCAATGAACCAGCCGTTTCACCAGCTGGCGAATTAAAAAAGCCCGCTATCAATTAAGTAGCGGGCTTTTCAGGTGCCTTGCGGCTTATAGTGGCTCCTCGACCTGGGCTCGAACCAGGGACCTACGGATTAACAGTCCGGCGCTCTACCGACTGAGCTATCGAGGAACAAGCCTTCGATTATAGCGTGATTTTTGCGTTCATTCGCTGCACGAGCCGTTTTGCCGTGGCTTCTGGCGCGTCAGATGCGATGATGGCGCGCACAACCGCGATGGAGCCGACGCCGCTGGGCAAAATTTCATCAAAGCGGGCTTCGTCAATGCCGCCAATGGCCACGGTGGGGTAGTTGCGCAGCAGGCGTGCGTAGGCGGCCAGGCGGCCCGGGCCTTGAGGGGGCGTCATCATGCGTTTGAGCGTGGTGGCGTAAACCGCACCCATGGCAATGTAGCTGGGGCTGAAAGCGTCGGCCTTGAGCATCTCGGCGTAACCGTGGCTGCTCAGGCCCAGGCGCAAACCGGCGTTGCGGATGGCATCCAGGTTGGCTGCGCCAGTGGCGTCCAGGTCTTCCTGGCCCAGGTGTACGCCATACGCGCCAGCGTCAATTGCGGCTTGCCAATGGTCATTGATGAATAGCAGGCTGCCGGTGCCTTGGACGGCCTGCACAGCGGCCCGCACTTCAGCGTGGATGGCTTGCGGATCAGGCGATTTGAAGCGCAGCTGCAAGGTGGGCACGCCCACTTGCGCCATGCGCTTGACCCATTCGGCCGTGGGCAGCACCGCATACAAACCCAGGTTTCGCGGGCAGAGCGCAAAAGCATTTTGGCGCGGCATCGGCGCGAAGCCAAAATCGAGCGCGTCACCAGGCCACAATGCCGCATCGAATTGGCCCAGCCGATGGGTTTGGTTTTGCCAGGCTTTTGCCACACAGGTTGCATCGGCTGAAATAAAACCCAACGCCAGGCAGGCCTGATGCGCAGCGGCTTCTACTGGGCCCCGATAACTTGGCGCACTCTCAAAGCGGGCGTAGGTGGCTGTCTCCAATGGCAAAGCCAGTGCCGCATGGTGTGCCTGCACGATAAGGCCAGTCATTTCGGCTATCGGCAACGTGTTCATGATTGGTGCCAAAACGGCGTGCCCAGCACGGGTGTACTGGCTTGGGCCGAGGCTTGTTCAGCCATGGCCCCAGCCAAAAACGCGCTGCGCCCAGCCGCAACGGCGCTCGCAAATGCCCCGCCCATTAACACCGGGTTTTGCGCCAACGCAACCGCCGTGTTGAGCAAAACAGCATCGAACCCCCACTCCATCACCTGGCAGGCGTGGGAAGGCAGGCCCAACCCGGCGTCGACGATCAGGGGCACCGCCAGGCGCTCGCGCAATAGGCGCATGGCATACGGGTTGATGGGGCCTTTTCCCGTGCCAATGGGCGCTGCCCAGGGCATGACGGCTTCACAACCCACGTCGACCAGGCGTTGGCACAACACCAGGTCTTCTGTGCAATAGGGCAGCACCTTGAAGCCGTCTTTGATGAGCCGACTGGCCGCATCGACCAGGTTCAGCGTGTCGGGCTGCAAGGTGTAGTCGTCGCCAATCAGCTCCAGTTTGATCCACGGCGTTTGAAACACTTCACGCGCCATCTGCGCAGTGGTGATGACTTCTTGCACGCTGTGGCAACCCGCGGTGTTGGGCAGCATGGGGATACCGGTTTTGCCCATGAGGTCCCAAAAAGCGTTGCCGGTTTCGCCGCCCGCCGGTTCAGCAGAAGGTGTTGTGCCCGACAGGTTTTGCCGGCGCAACGAGGCCGTCAACATGGCGGGCTGCGCCGCGGTGATGGCGGCTTCGAGCACGGCGGGCGACGGGTAGCGTGACGTGCCCAGCATCAAACGGCTTTGGAACGCCTGCCCGTATAAAACCAGGGCATCGGGCGGCGCTAGGGCCGTTGAAAAAGAGGCGTTAGACATGGTGGGCGAGGGTTTGGATGATTGGTTTCAACCACCGGTAACCGGGCGGATGATTTCGATGGAATCGTCGTTCTTCAAAGCGGTGGTCGCATAGAGGCTTTGGGGTACAAATTGCATGTTAACGGCAGCCGCGAAAGGGGCCACGGCGCGAAAGAGGGTTACCGCGTCGGCCAGTGTGGCACCGGCGGGTAGTTCAAACGGCTGATTGTTGATGCGCACGTTCATGCCCATGCCTCGAGGTTCTCGGGCTTGAAGTCGAATTGGCCTGCCAGCTCTGAATGGCCTTGGTTGACGATTTGCAGCACCATATCCAGCATGGCAGGCGCGATCAGAAAACCATGGCGGTATAAGCCATTGATTTGCAGGCTGCGGGCCGCTGCGAAGCGGATGGTGGGCATGTTGTCTGGCAAGGCCGGGCGAACCTGGGTGTTGAATTCGAGTATGCGGGCTTCGGCAAAACCGCTGTGCACCGAATACGCTGCGCTGAGCAGCTCAAGCGTAGAGCGTACGCTGGCCGGTGACAGGTCATCGGATTCGATTTCTGTGGCACCAATCACGTAAACGTCATCGGGCTTGGGCGCAATGTAGAGCGGGTAACGCGGGTGAATCAGGCGCACCGGGCGCTTCAACTTCACCTCGGGCGCATACACGCGGGCGACTTCACCCCGTACGCCACGCAAGGTGGGCAGTTGGGCCCGACCGCCCATGCCACGGCAGTCAAACAACCATTGAACGTCAGCGTCAGCATGGGGACCGGGTGAGAAATCGCCCGGCTGGCGCGGCGTGTTCCAGTGGGTTTGCACTTGTAGGGTGGCCAGCTCGTTTAACAAAGCCTGCAACAGGCCGCGATTGTCCAGCTGGCCTTCATCCGGCAGGTAAAGGCCCTGGGCGAAGCGCTGGGCCAGTGCGGGCTCCAGCTGGGTAATTTGCGATGGGGTCATGTGCTGGGCCTGCGCCAAACCGGTTACCGAAGCATGTGATTTTTCAAGTTGCCGGGTGAAACGTGCGGCCTCTGCCGCGTCTTGCCGATGCCAGAGGATCAGCGTGCCCTCTTGCTGAAAAAACACGGGTGTCGCCAGTTGGGCCAGCAATTGTGGCCAACGGTGCAGCCCATATTGGCCCATGCGCACCACGGGTGGCTCGGTAATTGCAGATTCGGCCAGTGGTGCCAACATGGCAGCGGCTACCCGGGCGGCAGATAAATCGCCATTGGGGTTGCCCGCGTCGTACAGGCTAACCCGGTGGCCCGCTTGGGCCAGTGCGCAGGCGAGCAGGCGCCCCATCAAGCCGGCACCCAGAATCGCGCTGTGCGGGGCAGCAAAAGGCGGCTTCATTGCGCCGATAATTTTCTGCATGACATCAACCCAACACTATCCACGATTGCTCACCATTGCCGGTTCCGACAGCGGCGGTGGCGCAGGCATCCAGGCCGATCTGAAAACATTTGCTGCGCTGGGGTGTTACGGCATGACCGCCATTACCGCCATTACGGCACAAAACACCGTGGGCTTGCGGGCCATTCACGGTATTCCGGCAGAGATGTTGAAGGCACAAATTGAGGCCGTGGTGGAAGACATTGGGGTTGACGCCGTCAAGATTGGCATGCTGCACTCGCCCGAAATCGTGCAGGTGGTGGCCTGGGCGATAGACCATTTCAAACTGCCCCATGTAGTGCTCGACCCGGTGATGGTGGCCACCAGTGGCGACACGCTGGTGGGCCAGGAAACTGTGCAGGTGTTGGTGCGTGAGTTGTTTCCCCGCGCCACGGTAGTTACACCGAACCTGGACGAAGCCGCGCTGCTGCTCAAGCGCAACATCAACCGCGTGGAAGAACTCGATGCCGCTGCGCAAGACCTGCTTGCACTCGGTGCCAACGCCGCTTTGCTCAAAGGCGGGCATTTGGCGGGTAGCGAGGTGGTCGACGTACTGGCCCTGCCTGGCCAGCCCCACACCCGCCTGCAATCGGCGCGCATTGCCAGCCGCAATGTGCACGGCACGGGGTGCACCTTGTCGTCTGCCATTGCTGCGCATTTGGCACTGGGGTACCCGTTGGACGCTGCCGTCAAGCTGGCCCGGGCCTACATTTTGCAGGCGATTGCCGCCGGGGCCGCGGTACACACGGGTGGTGGCCACGGGCCATTGAACCACGGCCACGCACCCGTGGCCATGCGCATCCTGACGACGGCAAGTTGAGGGGTTCAGGCTGTGGCGCGCCAATCAGTTTCACCTCAGGCAGATTTCGGGCGGGTCGCCCAAGCCGCGATCAACGTGAAGGCCAGGGTGGGCAATGCGGACCCGAATTGTGGTGCCAGTTTGGCTAGCAGGTGATACAGCACGATTCCGGCAATCCAAATAGCGGCTGCTGAGACATTGACCTGCGCGCCAGCCGTCTGAGAACTTGTGGCAGGTGAGTAGGGGGACAAGGCCAAACGCCCCAAAATCACGCCATACAACGGCACAAAGACCGAGCTCAACATCAGTAAAAACGGTTCGATGCTGTGCATTGGCAAAAACAGCGCCAGCACAGAACACATGATGGCGATGGCGAAACCCCACTGACGGATAGACCATTGCGCCAGCAAGCTGTGGCTGTTGACGGCACCCGAATACACGTCGCCATAAGCGTTGTCGATTTCGTCAAACAGAATGAAGCCCAAGGCAATCAGGCCGCCTTGGGCCAGCAACAAAGCCGTGACCAAGTCGGTACCGGGCGTGGCCATCGTCACGATCATCACGCCGAGCGAATAACACCAAATGTTGGCCAACGCGTAGCCCAGCCAGGTTCCGCTCAGTGCACTTTTGCCATCTTTGCCATGGCGGGCGTAGTCGGCAATCAGGGGCAACCAAGAGACGGGCATGGCAATGACCAGGTCCATGGCAGACAACA
>JANOVW010000181.1:0-2906 GCA_031417575.1 Rhodoferax sp.
CGAGCGGATTTAGCCGCTGCATCGCCGGCTGGTACCCGATAGCGAGCTTTACACTGCGGTTGGCCGAAAATAACGGCTCCAACCCTGTGCAATATCAGGCCCCGCAGTGAGGGCCTGACTCTCTCTAATGGTGAAACCTGAATTGACCGAAACACATCCCCATGACTTCTGGCCTTCCAGCGGTTTTACCCACCTGCAACGCGACCCGCGCGGTTGGCTGATCCCCACCGATGCCTACCTGCGCCTGTTTTTGGCGCGGCCAGAACTGGCCTTGGTTGAAGAATCTTGCAAAGCTGAAATCGCCCTGCACGGAGCCCTCACGCTCACGCCCCGCCGAAAAGTACCCACCGCCGAACTGCAGGCGCTGCAAGACGAAGATGTGGCCGGCAACTACCGTCATTTTTTGGCCTTTCGGGATGCCTTGGTCGCCGCGGGCACGCTGGAAGCCTGGTATTTGGCCACGTTGCGTTCAGGTCGTATCCAGCTGCCGCCCTTGTTCATTGACCTGGTTGCGCAGGCCTGCTTGCGCAATGTGCTTGATACGGTGCAAGATGCGCATGTTGCCCGTGCCGGTGAAATGCTTTTTCGCACCCAGCGCATTCATTCGCAAGACGGGCAGATTTTGTGCGGCGACCAGATGGTGCTGGACATGCTCAACGAAACCGGCGGCTTGGGCGACCTGGGCCGGTTGCTGGCGCAAAGCAATGCCCCCATGCGCGAAGTGAACCTTCAGGTGTTGAGCGACAAAAATGTATCGGATTACTGGCTGACATCAGAACGCCACCACTACTTGCTGGACATGACGCACGAGGTCAGCAATGACCTGAGCCACGGCCTGGTGTTGACCATGACACGGGCGCGTTCTGGCCTGACGGCACTGGCCAAAGTGCTCGAAGCCTGGGTGGCCCACTTTTTGGGCGTGCAGGTGCGCATTCAGCCCGAACAAAAAATTGACGATGCCAACTGGCGCTGGCATGTGGGGCTGGATGTGGAATCCACCGCCATTTTGAATGACCTGTATGAAGCGCGCCCGGTTGAAACCGCCAGGCTCAACCGCCTGATCAGCCTGTTTCGCCTGACTTTTGTCGATGCCCGCGAAATGCAACCCGATGTGGCGGGCAAACCGGTTTACCTGGGTCTGGCGATGACCGCCGACAAAACCTTTCGGCTCAAGCCGCAAAACCTGCTGCTGAATTTGCCGTTGCGGGCGGTGCAATAAGCGAGATTAGCCAGGATTGAGTGGTTTGGCCTCAAAGGTAATGCCCAACCTTGAAATCATTCCGCCCGGTTTTGTCTTCCCCACGCAGCAGCCACAAAGGTCGGGTGGCAAAAGCAGTGGTAACGCCTGATTTGCCATCCACCGGATTGATGTCTCGCTCAAACACCGATGTGCCCGGCATGTAGCGCAGCGCCACGCCCGCACGGCGCTTGGTCGAGCGGTTCACAGCTGCGCCATGAATCATGAAGACATCGTGCATCGACATTTCACCGGGTTGCAGTTGCAGGTCAACTGCCTGCTTTTCGTCAAACGCATCGTCACGGGTGCGCAAGTTCAGCACCAGATCGGTACGGTCTTCCAGCAGGTGCGGGTGGGTAAATTTGGCTGCATGCGATTGAGGGATGACCCGCAGGCAACCGTTTTCGACAGTGGACTCATCCAGCGCGACCCAAACGGTGCAGGTGGCCAACGGTCGCATCGGCCAATAATGCCCGTCTTGGTGCCAGGGGGTTTCTTGCCCGTCACCCGCAGGTTTGCAAAACACATGGCAACCCCACAAAATAATGTCGGGGCCAATGAGCTGCTCCACCAGGTCCAAAATGGCCGGTTCGCGCGCCAGTTCCAAAAATGCAGCGCTGCCTTGCACACCCTCGTCGTTTTTTACACCGTTTTTTCCCAATGCGTGAGCGCTCACCAAATTTTAAGGGCGCACACCCGGGTTGTCGCGGATCAGCTGGTCTAGCGTGCTGCGCAGGCTGTCCACGCGGGCAGCGGGCAAACGAAGCGGTGGAATGAGGTAGCCTTGTTCGTGGTAGTGGGTAATCTGTTCAGCGGTCAGGGTTGACATGGGAAATGATTCCAGTGCACGAAGTTACAGGAAGGTGTTTCAGGAAAGGGCCCGGTCTGCACGATAATACGGGGTTTTACCCCTCTGTCGGAGAATTTCCATGGCACAAGCCCCCCGCACCGAAGCCGAACGCAAGGCAACCCCCCGCCCTGTCGCCCCCAAAGGTGTGACCTACACCGCCCCCAAAGGCCAAAAAATCAGCCTGGAGCGCGGCACCTCTACCAACAACAAGAAAAACCCGGGCAAACGGCCACACAAAGGCGGTTAATAACCACCGCTGCGCTGCGCGCAAACACAAAAGGCCGCTCGACGCGGCCTTTTTGTTTGTTGGCGGTGTCGTTCCAAACTGTCTACATATTGCGGCGGTATTGGCCACCCACTTCAAACAGTGCATTGGTGATTTGCCCCAAGGAGCAAACCCTTACCGCATCCATCAGCACCTCAAACACGTTGCCGTTTTCAATCACGGCTTGTTGAAGCCGCTTCAGCATCGCAGGCGATGCCGCTGCGTGGCGGGTATGGAAGTCATTCAGACGACTCAGCTGCGACTGCTTTTCCTCATCGGTCGACCGCGCGAGTTCGAGCTTGTCTTGCACTGCATCGCCATGCGGATTACGGAAGGTGTTCACGCCGATGATGGGCAATTCGCCCGTGTGTTTCAGCATTTCGTAGTGCATGGATTCGTCCTGGATGCGGCCGCGCTGGTAGCCGGTTTCCATGGCACCCAACACACCGCCGCGCTCGGCGATGCGCTCAAACTCCAGCAACACGGCTTCTTCCAGCAACTCGGTCAGCTCTTCGATGATGAAGGCACCTTGCGACGGGTTCTCGTTTTTGGCC
>JANOVW010000182.1:0-2499 GCA_031417575.1 Rhodoferax sp.
TACCAGTACCCGATGGAAACGGTGGCCGGGGGCCTCACCCCCGCGCAAACGCTGCGCCAATACACCTGGCAGGGTGCCAGCCAGCGTTACCCGCAGGGGGTGGCGGCCGCGGTGCAGCTGCAAATCGAGCATGAACTGGCGCTCATCACCGAACTGCACTACGAGATGTATTTTTTGACGGTGCACGACATCGTCGCCTTCGCCAAAAGCCGCCACATCCTGTGCCAGGGGCGCGGGTCTGCCGCCAATTCGGCGGTGTGTTATTGCCTGGGCGTGACCGAGGTCGACCCGTCGCGCATGAACATGCTGTTTGAGCGCTTCATCAGCCGCGAACGCAACGAGCCGCCCGATATTGATGTTGATTTTGAGCACCAGCGGCGCGAAGAAGTCATCCAGTACATCTACCAAAAATATGGCCGCGAGCGGGCCGCCATCGCCGCCACCGTGGTCACGTACCGCAGCCGCAGTGCCCTGCGTGACGTGGGCATGGCGCTGGCCCTGCCCGAGGCGCTGATCGATGCCGTGGCCAAAGACCACCACTGGTTTGACGGTGCGCTGGTCGACGACGCGGTGCTGCAAGAGCGGTTGGCCGGTCTGGCTCCTTTGGATGGGGCCGCCGCACAGGGGCTGGCCCAGACTAGCCCCGCCCAGCTGCGCCTGTGGTTGCAACTGGCCGAACAACTCATGGGTGCGCCACGCCACCTGTCGCAACATGTGGGTGGTTTTGTGCTGACGCAGGGCAAACTCACGCGCCTGGTGCCGGTTGAAAACGCCTCCATGGCCGACCGCAGCATCATCCAGTGGGACAAAGACGACCTCGATGCCATGGGGCTGCTGAAGGTCGACGTGCTGGCCCTGGGCATGTTGAGCGCCATTCGCCGCTGCCTCGATCTGATCAGCGCGCAGCGTGGCTACAGCTTCCAGATGCAAGACATCCCGGCCGAAGACCCGGCCACCTACGACATGATCTGCGCTGCCGATACGGTGGGCGTGTTCCAGATCGAAAGCCGCGCCCAGATGAGTATGTTGCCGCGCCTCAAGCCACGCTGTTTTTATGACTTGGTGATTGAAGTGGCCATCGTGCGGCCCGGCCCCATCCAGGGCGGCATGGTGCACCCGTATCTGAATGCCCGCAAAGACCCGCTGAACGTGGTCTACCCCAGCCCGGCGCTGGAAGAAGCCCTCAAACGCACCCTGGGGGTGCCGATTTTTCAGGAACAGGTGATGCAAATCGCCATGCTGGCTGCGGGTTTCAGCGCGGGTGAATCGGATTCACTGCGGCGTTCCATGGCGGCCTGGAAACGCAAGGGCGGGGTGCACAAGTTTCATGACCGGCTGGTTAACGGCATGGTCGAGCGCGGGTACACGGCGGAGTTTGCCGAAGGCATCTTCAAGCAGATTGAAGGGTTTGGTGAATACGGCTTTCCCGAAAGCCATGCCGCCAGTTTTGCGCTCATCACCTACGTGAGTTGCTGGCTCAAACACCACGAACCAGCGGCGTTTTTGTGCGCCATGCTCAACAGCCAGCCCCTTGGTTTTTATTCAGCCTCGCAACTGGTGCAAGATGCCAAACGGCATGGCGTGGTGGTGCAGGCGGTGGACGTGATGGAAAGTGATTGGGATTGTGGGTTGGCGGGGCGGGCAGGCGGGGAAAATTGGGGTCAGATCGCGATTACCGGAGGCGAGCGCGCCAGCGCGAAACTCGGTAGATCGTGCTCTGACCCCAATTTCCCCCGCCCCCCCGCCCCGCAATCCCAATCAGGCGGCGCAGCCGCCGTAGTGGGTGGCTCAACTGTCCGCCTGGGCCTGCGCATGGTCAGCGGTCTGCATGAAACTGCCGCCCGGCGCATCCTGACCGCCCGCGCCGAATCACCCTTCACCAGCACCGAAGACCTGGCCTTGCGGGCGGCCCTGGACGCGGGCGACCTCAAAGCCCTGGCCAGCGCCGACGCCCTGATGGCCTTGAGCGGCCACCGCCGCCAGCAGGTGTGGGACGCATCGGCCCTCAAACCCGCGCCGCCCCTGCTCAAAAATGTGCCGATTGAAGAAGACTTCCTCGAGTTGCAAGCCGCCAGCGAAGGCGAAGAAGTCGTGTTTGATTACGCCGCCACCGGCCTCACCCTGCGCCGCCACCCGCTGGCCATTCTGCGCCCGCAGTTGGCGCAAACCCGTGTGGCAGGCAAAAAGCTGCTTTCATCCGCGCAACTGCATCACCTGCCCAGCGGCCAACGCGTCGCCACCTGCGGCATCGTCACCATGCGCCAGCAGCCGCAAACCGCCAAAGGCGTGGTGTTTGTCACGCTCGAAGACGAGGTAGGCAACATCAACATCATTGTCTGGAAGGCGCTGCGTGAAAAACAGCGCCACGAGTTGCTGCGCTCACGCCTGATGGCGGTGTATGGCGATTGGCAGCGCGACGATGGCAGTGGTGACAAGGCTCAGGCAGGCCAAGGCGAAGTGCGTCACCTTATTGCCCGCCACTTGCAAGATCTCACACCC
>JANOVW010000183.1:0-2128 GCA_031417575.1 Rhodoferax sp.
GTCTTTGGCAACCAAGTGGGCGATGGCGATGGAGCCCAAGTCTGACAACAGCATGGTGTGGCCGTCGGTAGCCTGGGCCACCGCTGCTGCACCCAAATTGCCATTGGCACCGGTGCGGTTCTCAACGACGGCTTGCACACCCAGTGCCTGGCCCAGGGCGGGCGCGATGAGCCGCGCGATGAAGTCTGACGTGCCACCCGGTGCAAACGGAATGATGATGCGCAATTGCTGGCTGGGCCAGGCAGCTTGTGCCTGAGCGCCGACGACGGTGGCGGCCAGCGTAGCGGCTGCCGTGGTGTGAAGGATGTGGCGGCGTGTGGTCATGGTGCTCCTGGGTTGTTGCTGACGTTGTCTGCGGCTCTTAATAAATCACGGGCTCGGACACCGGTGCACCGAACGAGGTCTCCAGGTAGTCAAAGTCACACCCCTGGTCCGCCTGCAGGATGTGCTGGCTGAACATGTAGCCGTAGCCGCGCTCGAAGCGTTTAGGGGGCGGCACCCAGGCGGCACGGCGGGTGGCCATTTCGGCATCACTGATTTGCAGATGGATGGTGCGGGCCGGGATATCTACCGTGATCAGGTCACCGTTTTGCACCAGCGCCAGCGGCCCACCGATATAAGACTCAGGCGACACGTGCAAGATGCAGGCGCCGTAGCTGGTGCCACTCATGCGGGCGTCGCTGATGCGCATCATGTCACGCACACCCTGTTTTACCAGTTTGGTCGGAATCGGCACCATGCCCCATTCGGGCATGCCGGGGCCGCCCTGGGGCCCTGCGTTGCGCAGAATCATGATGTGGTCTTCGGTGACGTCGAGGTCCAGGTCGTCCACTGCTTTTTTCAGGCTCGGGTAGTCGTCGAACACCATGGCCGGGCCGGTGTGTTTCTGGAACTTGGGCGCGCAGGCGCTGGGCTTGATGACGCATCCGTTGGGAGCCAGGTTGCCCTTGAGCACGGCCAGCGCACCCTCCTGGTAGATGGCTTTGTCCAGCGAACGAATCACGTCGTCGTTGTACACCTCGGCACCTTCGATGTTCTGGCCCACGGTTTTGCCGGTCACCGTCATCGCGTCCAGGTGCAGCAAGTTGCCCGCTTGCAGGCGGCTCATCAGGCCGCGCATGCCACCGGCCTCATAAAAGTCTTCCATCAGGTAGGTGTCGCCACTCGGGCGAATGTTGGCAATCACCGGCACCTTGCGCGAAAACGCGTCGAAGTCCTCCAGTGATATGGCACAGGGCAAACCGTCTGCCCCGGTGCCGGCGCGGCGCGAAATCGCCACCAAATGAATGATGGCATTCGTGCTGCACCCTTCTGCCATGGCGACGGTAACGGCATTTTCAAAATTCTTGCGCGTCAGCATGCGGGCGGGGGTGAGGTCTTCCCATACCATGTCGACGACGCGACGGCCGCATTGTGTAGCCATGCGCTGGTGGCCAGCGTCGACCGCCGGAATACTGGAGGCGCCCGGCAGCGTCATGCCAATGGCTTCGGCAATGCCCATCATGGTGGCGGCGGTGCCCATGGTCATGCAGGTACCGGCGCTGCGGGCAATTCCGCCCTCGATCTCCATCCACTGCACGTCGCTGATGTTGCCAGCCCGTCGCTCGTCCCAAAACTTCCAGGCGTCGGAGCCGGAACCCAGTTTTTTGCCTTTCCAGTTGCCGTGAATCATGGGCCCGGCAGGCAGGTAGATACAAGGCAAACCCATGCTGAAGGCACCCATCAACAAGCCAGGCGTGGTTTTGTCGCAGCCGCCCATCAGCACGGCCCCGTCTACCGGGTGGCTGCGCAGCAACTCCTCAGCCTCAATGGCCAGCAGGTTGCGGTACATCATGGTGGTCGGTTTGACGAAGCTCTCGGACAGCGAAATCGCCGGCAGTTCCAACGGAAACCCACCGGCTTGCAAAATGCCCCGCTTCACTTCTTCAACCCGCTGCTTGAAGTGGGTGTGGCAGGTGTTGGTGTCACTCCAGGTGTTCAAAATGGCAATGATGGGTTTGCCAGACCAGTCAACATGGTCGTAACCCATTTGCATGGCGCGCGAGCGGTGGCCAAAAGCGCGCAGATCATCGGGCGCAAACCAGCGTGCCGAGCGCAATTCGGCGGCAGTTTTGCGGGTGGTGGTGCC
>JANOVW010000184.1:0-19280 GCA_031417575.1 Rhodoferax sp.
CAGGGTATACCTGTCAAAAACGGTTTTTAGCACGGTCGTTCGATTTTTCGTGTACAGGTTGTGACACGGGCAGGCAAACACACAGCAAGCATATATCAAGGGCGCTGAATGAGCTCAATTTTGTAACCATCAGGGTCAGTCACAAAAGCAATGACGGTGGTGCCGCCCTTGACAGGCCCCGCTTCGCGCGTGACATTGCCACCGGCCGCTTTAATGCGTTCGCATGCAGCGTATACATCGGGTACAGCCAATGCAATATGGCCAAAAGCGGTGCCCAATTCGTAGTGTTCGGTGTCCCAATTAAAGGTCAATTCGATTTCGGCATGATCCGGGTTGATGCCATAGCCAACAAAAGCCAAGGAATATTTCTGCGACGGGTTTTCACTGGTCCGGTTTAACGTCATGCCCAGAACCTGGGTGTAGAAATCGATCGAACGCTGCAGGTTGCCCACGCGCAGCATGGTGTGTAGAAGTCGCATAGTGGTTCAGTGCCCTCAAGTAATCTGGATTGCCATTGTGCCTTGATGCTCGGTAGGTGACGCGGCATCCGCCAGACACCGTTTGTCGCCGGCCTCTGAGCTCATCGCCTTCCAGGCCCTAGTTTTTAATTGCGTGTACCTACAACATTTGCAGGTACACTCATGATTGCAGAGCGGCAGGCCACCTTCTCTTGCCCCGGTCACTTCACTGGCACCATTCAACACACCTATGACTTCACCTCCGGATGCATCAGACGCGACAACCCAAATCCCTCAAGGTTGTACCAACCAGCAGTTGCGCCAGTTGATGCGTCGCATGTCGCAGTACTATGACCTTGAAGTGGGCAAGTCAGGTTTACGGGGCACACAGTACTCTTTACTCTCCCATGTCGCCAAACTCGGCCCGGTGCGTCCGGGCGATCTGGCGCAGGCCATGAAGCTGGATCCTTCGACCCTCAGCCGGAACCTTAGGCCCTTGATTGCAAACGGCTGGTTAACCCTTAAAGCAGGCCAAGATGCACGCAGTCGCACCATTGCGGTTACCGAGTCGGGCCGCGCCAAACGCAGCGAGGCCCAACGCCACTGGAAAATAGCCCAGGATGGCATCAATCGAACGCTGGGTATACCGCGTGTGATTGCACTGCACGCCCTCATCCAGGAATCGCTCCAACTGCTTGAATCAACCGGACCCGACCATGACTGATGCCGCCAACAAGACCCCCAGCCATCGAACGGTGGCCGTTTGGCTGGTGCTACTGGCGGCAGCAGGCACCTTCGGTCTGACCATGGGTACACGCCAAACCATGGGGCTATTTTTGAGTTCGCTCAATACCTCCACCGGTTTGGGGCTGGCCAGCATCAGCCTGGCTTTCGCTTTTGGGCAGATTTTCTGGGGTCTTACCCAACCCTTTGCCGGGGCAATTGCCGACAAGGCCGGTGTGGGGCGAATCTTGCTGGTGGGTATTTTTATGGTGGCCCTGGGCACCTTCATCACGCCGTACATGACCAGCACGGCGGGCCTGATTTTCGCCATCGGCATTTTGGCGGCGGGTGGTGCTGGCATTGCCGGGCCGGCGGTGCTGATGGCGGCTTGCGCGCGGCTCTTGCCGCCTGCCAAACATGGCATGGCCATGGGTATCGTCAATGCGGGTGGCTCGATGGGCCAATTTTTGCTGGCACCGCTGGCCGGTGCGTTGTTGGTCGCGTTTGGTTGGGCCAATGCCATGCAGATGATGGCGGTTTTTGTTGTTTTGGCACTGCCTGCGGCGTGGCTGCTACGGGGTAATTCGAGAGCTGCTCCGGCTTTGGGGGCAGTCGTTGCAAAGCCCTTGTCAGCGCGTGAGGCGATTGCGCAGGCATTTCGCACGCCCAGCTACTTGTTGCTGGCCGGCGGTTTTTTTGTCTGCGGCTTTCACGTTGCGTTTTTGGGAACGCATCTTCCAGGGGTGGTGGCTGCTTGTGGGTTGCCAACCGAATGGGGTGCCTGGTCGCTGGCGGTGCTGGGTTTGTTTAACATTGTTGGCAGCGTTACGATGGGTTGGGCCACCAGCCGCTGGCGCATGAAATCGCTGTTGTCTCTGGTTTATGCAGCGCGGGCACTGGGCGTGGTGCTGTTTTTATTGGCCCCCAAAACCGGTCCCGTCATGCTGACATTTGCCGCCTTTATGGGCCTGACCTTCCTCAGCACCGTGCCGCCTACGGCCGGGCTGGTGACCAAATTTTTTGGTACAGCCAACTTGGCGACGCTGTTCGGATTGGTGATGTTGGTGCATCAAATGGGTGGGTTCCTGGGGGCCTACCTGGGTGGAAAAATATTTGATGTCACCGGCAGTTTTGACTGGGTTTGGTACATCGATGTGGTGCTGGCCATTGGAGCTGCGCTGATTCACTTGCCGATCAAGGAAGCACCCATTCAGCGGCTGGCTGTTTCCTGAGGTACCCCTTGGACCCGCGTACCCGACTTCTGCTGGAGGCTCCCATTCTGCGCACCTTGCTGCGTTTGGGCGCGCCCAATGTGCTGGTGATGCTCGCGCAAACCGCGGTCGGCCTGATTGAAACCTATTTCGTTGGCCAGTTGGGTACGGCCCAGTTGGCTGGCATGGCGCTTGTGTTTCCCTTGATCATGTTTATGCAAATGACCTCCAACGGTGCCATGGGCGGCGGTATTGCCTCCAGCATTGCGCGGGCGTTGGGCGGTGGTCGGCGCGACGATGCCCATGCGCTGGTTTCCCATGCCGTCATTATTGCGGTGGGGTTCGGCCTGCTGTTCAGTTGCATCATGCTGTTCGGTGGCCGCTGGATTTATGCTTTGATGGGCGGCCAGGGCGAAGCGCTTGAATCAGCCCTGGTTTACTCCAACTGGGTTTTTGCCGGGGCAGTATTGATTTGGTTCTTCAACGCACTTTCGGCGCTAATCCGCGGTACTGGCAACATGATGATGCAAGCCGTGGTGATGGTGGGCGGTGCAGTTGTCATGGTGCCGCTGTCGGCCTTGCTGATTTTTGGGTACGGGCCAGTTCCGGGTTTTGGTATTGTGGGCGGGGCTTTGGCCTTGTTGGCGTATTACGCCATTGGCAGTCTCGTTTTTGTTTTCTATCTCCGGTCAAACGGTAGTTTGCTGAGATTGAAGTGGCGGGGCACCATTCTGCAAAAAAAGTTGTTTTGGGACATTTTGCGCGTCGGTTTAGTGGGTATTTTTTCAACCGCAGCGACCAATATCGCCATCGGATTTGCCACTGCCATGGTGGGTAGGTTTGGTACGGCGGCCATCGCAGGTTACGGTACTGCTTCACGGCTTGAGTATCTTTTGGTGCCCTTGGTGTTCGGAATTGGTGCGCCTTTGGTCGCCATGGTTGGAACCTGCATCGGCGCCGGAAAACGCGAGCGGGCCTTGCAGGCGACCTGGATCGGCGCTGCGCTCTCGTTTGCCATGGCCGAGTGTGTGGGCATTATTGCGGCCCTGTTCCCCCACCACTGGCTGCAGTTATTTGACCGCGACCCGGCCATGTTGGAGGCCGGGGCGAAATACTTGCAAATCGTCGGCCCCACCTACGGTTTTTTTGGGCTCGGAATCGTTTTGTATTTCGCCTCGCAGGGTGCCGGTCGCCTGTTGTGGCCCGTCATTGGCAATGTGGCGCGTTTGCTGATTGCATTGGCCGGCGGCTGGCTGGCCATTCGTTATTGGAACTCGTTGGCCGGGGTGTTTGCAGCGCAGGCCATCGCCTTGGTGATATATGGCAGTTTGAACGCCTGGGCCATCTACGCGGGTGCATGGTTTGGGCCCGTGAGGTATCCGTGGAACCAGCAGGAGACGCGTACATGAATGCACGATCAGAAGACTTTCTGCCGGGTTTGCCCACCGGTATTCGGTCGCGAAGCCTGCCCAATGTGAATGGTTTGAACATGCACTTTCTGGAGGCGGGTTTTGATCAGCCTGCCGATCAGCCCGTCAAGGGTCGGCTGTTGCTGCTGCATGGCTTCCCCGAGTTGGCCTATAGCTGGCGCAAGGTCATGCTGCCGCTTGCCCAAGCCGGCTTTCATGTCGTCGCACCCGATCAGCGGGGTTATGGCCACACGACCGGTTGGCATGGTGACTACGACGGCGATTTGGCACCTTCACGGCCACTGAACCTGGTGCAAGATGCCTTGGCATTGGTTTTTGCTTTGGGTTGGCAAGATGTGAACGCCGTAGTGGGGCATGATTTTGGGTCATCTGTTGCCGCATGGTGTGGGCTGGTCCGACCCGATGTTTTTCGCTCGGTGGTGATGATGAGCGCACCTTTTGCCGGGCCACCTACCTTGGGTTCGGGCAAGGCGTCTCCAAATTTGTGGGGCGCTGACCTGCATGTCGCATTGGCCCATTTGCCGCGTCCGCGCAAGCATTACCAGTGGTTTTACGCCACGCGCGAGGCAGACGCAGACATGCGGCTGTCGCCCCAGGGAATCCACCGTTTTCTACGGGCCTATTACCATCACAAAAGTGCAGACTGGCAGCCAAACCAGCCCTTCAAGTTGGCTGGTGTTGACCCGCATGAGTTGGCAAAAATGCCCACCTACTACGTGATGGACTTGGCCATGGGCATGGCTGAAACCGTGGCTCAGGAGATGCCGACAGCCGAAGCGGTTGCGGCTTGCCGCTGGTTGCCTGATGAAGAGTTGGCCGTTTATGCGGCCGAATTTGCACGAACCGGATTTCAGGGAGCTTTGAACTGGTACCGCGCTTCTCTGGATGAAGCGCTGGGTGCCGAGTTGAAGTTGTATGCGGGTCGAACCATCGATGTGCCTTCCCTTTTTGTCGCTGGCCAAAGCGATTGGGGCATCTACCAAAAGCCGGGTGCGTATGAAGCCATGCAACGCAAAGCCTGCACGCAAATGAAGGCATGCCACTTCTTACCCGGTGCAGGGCATTGGGTGCAGCAAGAGCAGCCAGGCCTTGTCGGGGATTTATTGTTGTCTTTTTTGGCTGATATGGATCGGTAAAATGCTATATAAATAATAGCTAATTGTGCAATTTTTATTTGAACAATTGGCCTTTATTGCTTAAGAACTTTGGATCCGAGCCCAAAACAGTGCTTTTGGGACCTGTTTTTGAAATGGGCAACTGTCAATCTCGTTTAGGAATCAGCACCCCGCGCTGAACGGCTGGCCGGGCAACAAACGCCTCCAAGGCACGTTTGACATGCGGAAAATCCTCAAATCCGACCAGTTCCGCCGCGCCATAAAACCCGACCAAATTCCGCACCCAAGGAAAGGTGGCAATGTCGGCAATGGAATAGTTTTTGCCCATGATCCAGGCGCGGGTGGCCAGGCGCTGGTTCAACACGCCCAACAGGCGTTTGGATTCAGCCACGTAACGATCACGGGGGCGTTTGTCTTCAAAATCTTTGCCGGCAAATTTATGGAAAAACCCGAGCTGGCCAAACATCGGCCCCACACCGCCCATTTGGAACATCACCCATTGCAGGCACTCATATTTGCCGACTTCATCTTTGGGCATCAATTTGCCGGATTTTGCTGCCAAATAAACCAGTATGGCGCCAGATTCAAATAGCGGCAATGGTTTGCCGCCGGGGCCGTTCGGATCCAGAATGGCCGGTATTTTGTTGTTGGCACTCAGCGAGATAAATTCAGTGCTCATCTGGTCGTTTTTTTCAAAACTGACCAAATGGGCTTCATAAGCGAGCTTGACTTCCTCCAGCATGATGGACACCTTCACCCCGTTGGGTGTGGGCAAGGAATACAGCTGGATGCGATCCGGGTGCAGGGCAGGCCACTTTTGGGTAATGGGGAACTTGTCGATTTTGTTCATGAAGATGGTTTTCCTGGGTTTTTTGGAAGGTGGGTCGATCAGCCCACGCGAGTCATTTCGCAGGCTGCCGGAAGGTGGCATAAAGGGATACAAATTCCGCCGCGCTCTGCGCGACTTGCTCAGCAGTCATACCCGGTTTGTACAAACTTGAGCCCAAACCAAAACCGGCAGAACCTGCATCGTGCCACATCTGCATGTTTTTTGCCGAAACGCCGCCCACTGGCAACAAGCGGGTATCGGCGGGCAATACGGACAGCAGCGCCTTGATGACCGCAGGGGACGCGAGTTCGGCTGGAAACAGCTTGAGCGCATGTGCACCGGTCTCCAACGCGCCAAACGCCTCGGTAGGCGTCATGATGCCGGGGAGGCTAACCATGCCGCGCTTTACTGTTTCTTGTACAACATCGGCGTTGAAATTGGGGGATACCACCAGTTGGCCACCTGCGGCCTGAACATCGCGGACTTGCGAAGCTTGAAGGACTGTACCCGCGCCAACCATGATCTGCGGGAAGTGCGCAGCGAGCAAGGCGATGCTTTGAATCGGATCCGGTGAGTTCAGCGGCACTTCGACCAGGCGAAAACCCGCATCCACCAAGGCCTGCCCCACCGGCAAACAGTCTTGCGGAGAAAGGCCTCGCAAAATGGCGACCAGGGGAAGCTGTTGCATCGCCTGGTTGAATCGGGCCAAGGGTGTCATGGGTTGTGCCTAAGTTTGAAGTGTTTTTGCAATGGCGTGCAGACCAGCCCAAGTTGCTTCG
The DNA here is from genome assembly GCA_031417575.1 of Rhodoferax sp. Classification (GTDB taxonomy): domain Bacteria; phylum Pseudomonadota; class Gammaproteobacteria; order Burkholderiales; family Burkholderiaceae_C; genus JANYCG01. The sequence continues at coordinate 6,546 of JANOVW010000184.1, forward strand.
GCACCGAATTTTCGAAAACGGATGGCCCGGTGTGCGAATGCCAACGCGTAACGTGAAGTGAGCGCTTCAGAGCCGATCAGCACGACCTCGGTACCCGGTGCCATCGCTTGCGCGCGCAACTCATCACCAATCACCAGCCCAGACAAATAGCTGGCCAGTTGCCCCGGTGTTTTGCGTTGGAACAGCCCCAACGTGCGGGCACTAAACGCAAGGTGCAGTAGCCCTTCAGTTTGCTGCGATAGGCTAACGCCTTCCAAAAACGCCGATGCATCCAGCGAAGCGTTGGCGTCCAGTGTCTTGGACAAGATCGACTGCTGGCTGAGCAGGGCATAAACCTCGCCCGACATAAAGGTTTTGAAAGAGCGAACCCGACCGCCCTCCACCTGGGCCCATTTGTTGTGGGTGCCGGGCAGAACAAACACGCCATCCCGCAAGCCGGTCAGCTGCATGGCGCCAAAAATTTGCACCTCTTCGCCGCGCATCACATCTGGCCCGTGGGCGTGTTCACAGCTGATTCCCGGCACGATGGCCATGCGCCCTGGTTCCAGCCAGGTCAATCGACTGGTTATTTCATCAAAACCCGCCGGGCAGGCGCAGTAAGGAGCCTCCACCCAGCCCTGTTGGCTACCGGCCATGCCGGATATCAAAACCAAAGCAGTTTCTGATCCCAGCCAATCTTGAAAGAGATGGTTAAAAACGGTCCGAAATTCACCGGGCTTGACCTTCAAAATGCCCTGAGCGGAGGCCCGCTCCTCAAGCACTTGACCGTTATTGTCCAGGCGCGCGCCGCGAAGACTGGTGGTGCCCCAATCAACGGCAATGAGCTCGCGCAGCTTCATGTCGTCGGAATCTTCAGGTTTTCCGGCTGGTATGGCACACCCAACATGTCCAGAACCTGTGCCGGGTTGGGCAACGGGCCTACTGCCCCAAAACCTTGAACCGCCAAGGCGGCCGCTGCATTCGCGTACCGGGCGGCTTCGAAAATATCGTCTCCGGCGCAGACACGCGCCAGCAAGTTACCGCAGAAGCAGTCACCCGCGCCGGTTGCATCTACCAGGGTAACGGCATGACCGGGTAACGCTTTGCGCACGGTGCCATCACTGACCAATGCACCTTGTGCCCCGAGTTTCAGCACCACGGTTTTAGCACCTCTGGCATGGCTCCAGGTCACAATTTCCTGCGGATCGCTCAAACCCGTCAAGGCCACCATGTCTTCCAGGCTGGGCAAAAATATGTCGGCCAGAGTCAGGGTCCGCTCAATGGACGTTTGGGCTTGCGCCAAAGTCCACAGCTTGAGCCGCAGGTTGGAGTCAAAAGAGACCAAGGTCTGGGCATCGCGAGCCACCTTCATGGCTGCAAAAGCGGTATCGTGTGCTTCGGGCGATATCGCCAGTGAAATGCCGGAAAGGTGCAAAATTTTCGCGTCAGCGATGGCGTCAGCTGCGCCAGCATTGAGCCACTGCGGGGACATCCGGCTTGCGGCAGAACCCGCACGCAGGTAGCTGAATTCGTGGCCGTTGCGGCCGTGGGTCACAAAATAAACAGCCGTGTGCGCCTGCGTGTCGCGCTCCACTGCATGCGTGGCGACGTTTTCTCGCTCCCACAGGTTGATCAATGCGTCGCCAAAGGTATCGGCACCCAGCCGTGTCAAGTAGGCAGTACGGGCACCAGCGCGGGCAGCGGCAATCGTCGCGTTGCTGGTGTCGCCGCCAAACCCCTGCAAGTAGTTGGGTTGGCCCGGTGTTGTCTGGTTGAACTCCACCATGGCTTCGCCCAGCCCCACCATATCAAATCGCTTAGACATGCGCGTATTTACCTACCGCGTTGGACACCGGGTTCAACGTGTGTTCAGCGCGCAATCAGTGGTTGTCACGGGGAACAGCTGAACCTCGCATGCCCACTAGAAAATCAAGATCGGCGCCTTGGTCAGCCTGCAAGACGTGATCGACGTAGAGCTTCCAATAGCCCGAACCCATCGGTGGTGCGGGTTGTGTCCAAAGTGCCAAACGCGAAGCCAGCTCTTCATCAGAAATGTGCAAATGCAATCTGCGCTCTGGCACATTCAATTCGACGATATCGCCGTTTTGTACTACGGCCAGTGGTCCACCTGCCGAAGCCTCTGGCGCCGTATGCAGCACGACGGTGCCATAGGCTGTGCCACTCATTCGGGCATCGCTGATGCGTACCATGTCGGTGATGCCCTTACGCAAGACTTTGGGCGGCAACGGCATGTTGCCCACCTCGGCCATGCCAGGGTAACCCTTGGGCCCGCAATTCTTCAAAACCAGAACACAGTTTTCATCCACATCCAGGTTTTCATCGTCAATTCGTTGGTGAAAATCTTCAATGTTTTCAAACACTACGGCGCGGCCTTTGTGCACCATCAGTGAAGGTGTTGCTGCACTGGGTTTGATGACTGCGCCGCGGGGAGCCAAATTGCCGCGCAGCACCGCAATGCCAGCCTTTTCTTTGAACGGAGCCTCGAATTTTTTGATGACACGAGGGTCATAATTCTGCGCACCCACCAGATTCTCAGCCACTGTTTTGCCACTGGCTGTAACGATGTCCTGGTGCAGCAAATGCTGGATTTCCTTCATCACCACCGGCAGACCACCGGCATAACAAAAATCTTCCATCAGGTGTTCGCCAGAGGGTTGCAAATTCACCAGGCAGGGCAATTCACTGGCGAGACGATCAAAGTCGTCGATGGAGAGTTTGATACCCAAACGCCCGGCAATGGCAATCAGGTGAATAACGGCGTTGGTAGAGCCGCCAATCGCCGCAAGCGTTTTGATCGCGTTTTCGAAAGCTTCAAGTGTCAACACTTTGGATATCTTTTGATCGGTGTGCACCATCTCCACAATGCGCCGACCGGCGTTCCGAGCCAGCACATTGCGTCGGCCATCCACCGCCGGGTAAGCCGCATTGCCCGGCAACCCAATACCCAAGGCCTCGACCATGCTGGCCATGGTGGAAGCGGTACCCATCGTCATGCAATGGCCGTGGCTTCGGTGCATGCAGCTTTCAGCTTCAAAAAAATCAGCCAGCTTTAATGTGCCCGCCCGTACTTGTTCACTCATGCTCCAGACACCCGTTCCACTGCCCAGTTCCTGGCCGCGCCATTTGCCATTGAGCATGGGGCCGCCGCTGACGCCAATCGTCGGCAGGTCTACACTTGAAGCGCCCATCAGCAGCGACGGTGTGGTTTTGTCGCAGCCCATCAGTAACACCACGCCGTCGACCGGGTTGCCGCGTATGCTTTCTTCTACATCCATTGATGCCAAGTTGCGGTACAACATCGCGGTCGGCCGCAGCAAGGTTTCGCCCAAAGACATCACCGGAAACTCCAGCGGAAAACCACCCGCTTCGTAAACACCGATCTTGACCTGCTCTGCCAAGGTTCGAAAGTGCGAATTACAAGGTGTCAATTCGCTGAACGTGTTGCAGATGCCGATAACCGGTCGTCCGTCAAATTGGTCGTGGGGTACGCCCTTGCCCTTGACCCAGCTTCGGTAGGCAAAACCATCACGGTCTTGTCGTCCAAACCACTGTTGGCTACGCAGCTCAGATGCGGGTTTCTTGGGAGTGTTTGACATGGATATCCTCAGTATTTTTTAACATCGTATGGTAATATGATAACGAATTTTGATTGTTTCTGACCTCGTATTAGTGGAGTTGAACGTGTCCAAACCCGACATTCTGGTCGTGGCCAAATTGTGGCCCTATTTGATGGAAAAACTGCAGGCGGAATTTACCGTGCATGATCGCATCCATGAGGCCGATCCGGTTCGATTTGAAGCCCTTGCGCCTTCGATCCGTGCCATTTCAGGCGGAGGTGAATCCAAGGTAACGGCAGAACTGATCGGCCAGCTGCCTGCTCTGGAGCTGGTTTCCGTGTTCGGAGTCGGGTACGACGGGTATGACGTTCCGGCCTTGAAAGCGCGACGCGTTCCGCTGACGAATACGCCCGATGTATTGACCGATGATGTCGCCGACATGGGAATGGCCCTGATGTTGTCAGTGGCCCGGCGCATTCCTCAAAATGATGCGTATTTGCGTGCTGGAAAATGGCTTAACGGCCCGGCACCCTTGGCTCGCAAGATGAGCGGCGCGCGGTTGGGTATCGTCGGTCTGGGTCGTATTGGCCTGGCTATCGCCCAGCGGGCGGCAGGTTTTGGCATGTCCATCGCTTACACCACGCGGACCCAGCGCAAAGATGTCGCCTACGCCTACTACCCCAGTGCTGCCGAATTGGCGGCGCAGGTTGATTTTTTGATGGTGATCACGCCGGGCGGTGCGGCAACCAAGGGTTTGATCGACGCCAAGGTGTTGTCTGCGCTTGGGAAAGACGGGTATCTCATCAACGTTGCCCGCGGCTCTGTCGTGGATGAGGCGGCTTTGATTGCGGCGCTGGATGGCGGTGTGATTGCCGGTGCCGGTTTGGATGTGTTCGAGAAAGAGCCACATGTGCCCCAAGCCCTGATTGATCGCGACAACGTCGTGCTGTCGCCGCACGCAGCCAGTGCCACGTGGCAAACCCGTCGCGCCATGGCTGATTTGGCCTTTGGGAATTTGAAGGCTCATTTTGACGGGCATGCGTTGCTGACGCCGATTGCCTGACGCCCTTTTCACATCGGTCTCCGTCACCCCATGATCAAAAACGTTCACGGCAACACGGTCGATTTTTTGGGCGAAGCCGTGGTGGCTGGCCGTTATTCGGTGGGTATCGCCATTCCTCCGGAACCACTTTTGTGTGACGAATTGGGTGTTAGCCGAACCGTGGTGCGGGAATCCATCAAGTCGTTGGTTGCCAAAGGCCTGATTTCGACCGGGCCCAAAGTCGGCACCCGCGTCATGCCCTCCGATCACTGGAACTGGTTTGATGCCGACGTCATCCGCTGGCAAGTCCGTGCCGGCCTGACACCGGAATTTGTCCGAGATCTGCAAGACCTGCGACGGGTTGTAGAGCCTGCGGCGGTCAAATTTGCGGCGGCCCGGGCGACCAGTCAGGATATCGAGGCGCTTGAACAGGCTTTTGCCGGCATGACCCATGCCGTGATGAATGGGGGCGATTACGTCTCAAACGACTTGAAGTTTCACCAGGGCCTCTTACATGCTTCGCACAACCGCATGCTGATTCAGATGGGAAAGGCCTTGAGCGCCCTGCTGCGTACCAGTTTTGAGTTGTCCACGGCCCGCAAAGATGGCCCGGCCAGCTCTTTGGGCCAACACCGCGCAATTTTGGACGCTGTTATTGCGCGTGATGCAGACAAGGCTGAGCGAGCCATTTTGGTGCTGATTGACGGTGCACATCGTGACATTGAGCATTTGCTGGTGTCGCGCCGCCGTTTGCCGCAGGTCAGCGAGCCCGCTGTTCGCCTTAAAGCCCACGAAAGCAGCCTAAAAGCCGCGTAAGCCCTAATTCATTTCATTTTTTCGTCTGACAAAATCCCCCTTCTCGACAAACCACCACTCAGGAGATGTTCCATGAAATTCAAGTTATTGGCCACTGCGGCATGTGTGAGTTCGGCGCTATTGGCGTCGGGCATTGCACAGGCCCAGGAGAAACTCACCGTCTGGTGGGGCAAAGGTTTTTACAAAGCGGAAGATGACGCACTGTTTGCCGCCATCAAGAAGTTTGAAGCAAAAAATCCAAAAATCAAGATCGACCTGTCGCTTTATGCGCCGCAGGAGATGATTCCGAAATCAGTGGCTGCTCTAGACGCCGGCAATCCGCCGGACGTGGCTTACGGCGACGTGTACGACTTTCAGGTCACAGCCAAGTGGGCCTACGACGGCAAGCTGGAAGACATCAGCAGCATCATCGATCCGATGAACGCCAAGTTTGAGCCGCGCGCGCTGTCGACAACGTTCTTGTTGAACAACGGCAATGGCAAACGTGCTTATTACGCGTTCCCGGTCAAACAGCAAACCATGCACATCCAGTATTGGAAAGACATGCTGACGGATGCTGGTTTCAAAGAAAGCGATATTCCAAAGGACTGGAAAGGTTACTGGGATTTTTGGTGTGACAAGGTGCAAACCGGATACCGCCAAAAAAGCGGCAATCGCGCATTTGGCATCGGCCAACCTTTGGGCGTCGATTCCAGCGATTCGTTTTTTTCGTTCCTGACGTTTATGGATGCCTACAACGTCAAATTGGTCAGTGATTCGGGCAAACTTCTGGTGGACGACCCGACAGTGCGCCAAGGTTTGATCAACACATTGACGGATTACACCAACATCTACAGTCGTGGTTGCACGCCACCTTCCAGCACCAACTGGAAAGACCCCGACAACAATGTTGCCTTCCACAACAAGACAACCGTGTTGACGCACAACGCGACAATCTCTATCGCCGCCAAGTGGTTGGACGACATGAACAACCAGACGCTGACACCCGCTCAGCGCGATATTGCCAAAGACAACTACACCAAAAAAATTGCAACCGCGGGTTTCCCCAACAAGCCTGATGGCAGCAAGATGACCTACCGTGCGGCGGTCAAGACCGGTGTTATTTTCCAGGCAGCCAAGAACAAAGATGCGGCCAAGAAATTTGTCGCGTTCATGCTGGATGATGCCAATCTGACACCGTATGTTGAAGGTTCTTTGGGTCGTTGGTTCCCCGTGACCAAAGCAGCCCAACAAAGCGCGTTTTGGAAGGGCGACCCGCACCGCTTGGCGGTTTACAACCAGTTCATGGCTGGAACCTCGCCGTTTGAATTCACCAAGAACTACAAGTTCACGGTGTTGAACAACGAAAACGTTTGGGCCAAGGCCGCTAACCGCGTATTGTCTGAAAAAGTGCCAGTGGACAAAGCGGTCGACGAAATGATTGCCCGTATCAAGACGGTGGCAAACTGATCGTTGGGTGAAGGAACGACGGGCAACCGCTGTTCGACCGTTTGAGTGGCGGCCTTGGCATGGTGCCGGGGTCGCCATTGTTGTATTGAAATGTCTATGAACCAGGCCGTTGTTTCTCCCCTCGCCAATCTGCCAGTATCGCCACGTGCGCGCCCCAAAACGGCTCTGTCGCAATGGGAGTTCTGGGGCCGTATTTTTGTGGTTCCCTATTTGCTCGTCTTTGTGATTTTGGTGCTGTTCCCCGTGGGTTACGGCTTGTGGCTTGCGCGGCATCCGGCCAGTTATGTCAAATTGTTTGACGATCCGATTTTCTTTCGGACGGTTGTCAATACCCTGATTTTTCTGATCGTCGCGATCAATCTGAAAATGGGCATTGCACTGTTTCTTTCGGGATTTTTTGTCAAGACACGTTGGTGGATCAAGATTTTGGCCGTCTTGTTCATCTTGCCTTGGGCGGTGCCCTCCATTCCCACCATTTTGTCGGTGCGTTTCATGCTCAATCCCGAGTGGGGTGTGATCAACCAGACGATTTTCAAACTGACCGGGCTCGATGGTCCGAATTGGCTGAACGACCCGACCTTGGCCTTGTGTTTTTCGATGCTGATGCACATCTGGAAGTCCTTGCCGTTCTGGACGTTGATCCTGGTCGCAGGCCGGATGGCGATACCGGGCGAGCAGTATGAGGCGGCTGCAGTGGATGGCGCCAGCAACTGGCAGAAATTCCGTTTCATCACCTGGCCATCGATGAAGACCTTGTACGTCACATCTCTCATCCTTTCGATGATCTGGACTTTGGGTGACTTCAACAGCGTTTACCTGCTTACAGGGGGTGGGCCCGCCGACCTGACCCACGTTTTGGCAACCTTGGGTATTCGTTACCTGCGGCTGGACCAACTGGATGTTGCGATGGCTTCGATTGTTGTTGCCCTGCCATTGGTTCTGCCTTTGGTGTACTTCATGATGAAGAGATTGTCGAAATGAGCAAGATCACGCTGAAAAAAGTCACCACCGAAGCCAAGCTGTTGTTGGTTGGAATTCCGGTGTTTTTGTGGACCATCATTCCGGTCTACCATATGTTCCTTTTCGCAATTTCACCGCGTGATACAGCAACCTCAGGGCGCTTGTGGCCCAAGGAACCCACTTTGCAGAACTTCGACCATGTGTTCAACCAGAAGCATTTCTACCTGAACCATTTTTGGGAGCAGTTGGGTAATTCGGTTTGGATTGCCTTTGCAGTGGGGGCGATCACGCTGGTGGTTTCCACCATGGCCGCATTCGCCATCAGCCGGTTAAAGGTTCGGGGTGGGCGCGTCGTGATGAACATGGCTTTATTTACCTATTTCATCCCGGCTGCCTTTTTGGCGGTGCCGATGTACAAAACCATGGCCACGTATGGCTTGTTGAATAACCATTGGTCGCTGATTTTGGCGATGGTGACGATTGCCTCGCCCTATTGCATTTGGGTGCTCAAACAGGCTTCCGACAAATTGCCGTTTGAGTTGGACGAAGCCGCCCGGATGGATGGCGCTACGCCGTTGCAATTGTTTCGCCTGGTGTATCTGCCCCTGATGATGCCTTCACTGGTGGCAGTGGGAACATATTCATTGCTGCTGGCCTGGAACGAATACCTTTATGCTTTTTTGCTGCTTTCCAAAGAAACAGATTTGACGTTGGCTGTGGCTCTGGGCAACTTTTTGGCGGCCGACGATTCGCCTTGGGAGCTGCTGATGGCCACCGGCTTCATTTATGCACTCCCGCCCGCGGCCATTTATTACGCTTTCAAGCGTTACATGGTGTCTGGCCTGACAGCTGGCGCTGTCAAATCCTGATCCCCGCGAAGCGGCAGTCGCAAAGTCGTCATCCTTTTAGAGAAAGCCTCTTCATGGCAAACGTTTCATTCCAGAAAATCGAGAAAAATTTCGGCAAAGTCAAAGTCATTCACGGCATTAGTTTTGACATTTCAGACGGTGAGTTTGTAGTCTTGGTTGGCCCCTCGGGCTGCGGAAAATCCACTTTGCTGCGCATGTTGGCGGGCCTGGAGGAAATCAGCGGTGGCGAAATTTCGGTAGACGGTCGCGTGGTAAACGACCTCGATTCAAAAGACCGCGACATTGCGATGGTGTTCCAGAGTTATGCGTTGTATCCGCACATGACGGTGCAGGAAAACATGGCCTTCAGCCTGAAGCTGCGAAAGGCAGATGAAGCGATGACTCAGGAGCGGGTAGCCAATGCGGCACGCATTCTGAACCTGGATGCGCTTCTGGGACGTTACCCGCGCGAGCTTTCTGGCGGCCAGCGGCAACGTGTTGCCATGGGCCGTGCCATTGTTCGCGACCCGAAAGTGTTTTTGTTTGACGAGCCTTTGTCCAACCTGGATGCCAAATTGCGGGTGTCCATGCGCGCCGAAATCAAGGCCTTGCACCAGCGCCTGAAAACCACGACGGTTTACGTCACCCATGACCAGATCGAAGCTATGACACTGGCCGACCGCATCGTCGTCATGCACGACGGAATCGTGGAGCAAATCGGCACACCGCTGGAGTTGTTCGACAAGCCTGGAAACCTGTTTGTCGCACAATTCATCGGATCACCTTCGATGAATGTGATGAATGGCATGTTGAGAAATACAGGGGGCGCAACGCAAGTTGACGTGGGCGGCCAGTTGTGGCCGGTGGCTGGATTGTCAGGTGGTGCCGATGGGCAGGCGGTGAGCTACGGCGTGCGCCCTGGTGACCTGTCTATTTCTGCTGGTGGGCAAGGGATTCCGGCAACGGTGGTGGTGGTTGAGCCGACCGGCGCTGAAACTGAATTGCTGTTGCAAGTTGGTAGCCATCAGCTCGTGTTGGTTATGCATGGCCGCACGGATGCCAAGCCCGATGAGGTGGTGTATTTGACGGTCGATACACCCAAGACCCATTTGTTTGATGCCCAATCGGGCGTTCGGCTAGGCGATTAGTGGTGTAAGCAGGACTTGAGGGGCAAAGGCGATAGGGCGACAGCAGGAGTACATCAATGGTTTTGGATTCTTTCAAGCTCGACGGCCGGTTGGCTTTGGTTACCGGCTCATCAGATGGGCTGGGTTTGGCCATGGCGCGTTCATTGGCGCAGGCTGGTGCCACAGTTGTCATCAATGGCCGCGGCGAGGCCAAGCTACAGGCTGCCGTGCAATTGCTGGCGCAAGAAGGCGTACGAGCACATGGCCGGGTTTGCGATGTCACGGATGCCCAGGCTGTATCGGCGATGGTGAACGATATTGAGGCGACGATTGGCCCCATTGCCATTCTGATCAACAACGCCGGCATTCAGCGCCGTGGCCCCTTACATGAATTCAAACATGACGATTGGCGCGAGTTGATGCAAACCAACCTGGACAGTGTTTTTTTTGTCGGTCAGGCAGTTGCCCAAAAAATGATTCCGCGCAAAACCGGCAAAATCATCAACATCTGCTCTGTGCAAAGCGAATTGGGTCGCCCTGGTATCTCTCCCTACATGGCGACCAAAGGGGCCGTGAAAATGCTGACCAAAGGCATGGCCATTGACTGGGGCCCCCTGGGTTTGAACGTCAACGGCATTGGCCCGGGTTATTTCAAAACCGTGCTCAACGCCAAACTGGTAGCGGACGAAACCTTCAGCGCCTGGCTGATCAACCGCACGCCCAGCCGCCGGTGGGGCGAAATGGAAGAGCTGGGCGGTGCGGCAGTTTATTTGGCCAGCGACGCGTCCCGATTTGTCAATGGCCACATTTTGTATGTGGACGGCGGGGTAACGGCCACGTTGTAGCCCGTTCTCTAGCCATTTGGTTCGTCTCCAAAGTCAAAAAATCCTGTTCCAGTCGAATCTGTATTCAATTCCTATGTCCGCAACCACAGAGCAACCCCGACGAATTCGCGCATTGATGTGCCATGGTGCACTTGACTTGCGCTTGGAGCACCTTGATCCCAATACGGCCGACAACCCGCGCGACGTATTGCCTGGCCAGCTGCGGGTGCGGATTGCCTTTGGTGGCATTTGCGGCTCCGACTTGCATTACTACCAACATGGCGGTTTTGGCGTGGTCCGCATCAAGGAGGCCATGGCCTTGGGGCATGAGGTCTCAGGCGTTGTCGATGTAGTGGGTGCAGATGTCAAAAATTTCAACCCGGGGCAGCGGATTGCGATTTCTCCGTCACGCCCTTGCGGCACGTGCCGGTTTTGTCAGTTGGGCCAACACCAGCACTGCCTGGCCATGCGGTTTTACGGCAGTGCCATGCCGTTTCCGCACATTCAGGGCGGGTTTCGCGACAGCCTGGTCATTGAGCAGCATCAAGCACATGCGCTTTCCGATCGGCTGAGCTTGAGTGAAGCTGCCTTGGCAGAGCCGTTGTCGGTGGGTTTGCACGCCATTAACCGCGCGGGCGGCGTGTTTGGCAAGCAGGTTTTGGTAACCGGTTGCGGCCCCATTGGCTCTTTGCTGATTGGCGGCCTGCGCCGGGCTGGCGCAGCCCGAATCGTCGCCACCGACGTGGCCGATATGCCGCTGGAATGCGCCCGCAAAATGGGCGCAGACGAAACCATCAATTTGGCCAAAGTGCCCGGTGGTTTGGTGAAATACATGGCCGACAAGGGCCAGTTTGAACGGGTGTTTGAATGCAGCGGCAATGAGCGCGCCTTAAAAGGCGCGCTGGACGTGATTGCGCCACAAGGCGTGCTGGTGGCGGTCGGATTGGGCGGCGACATGAGCCTGCCCTTGAACCAGATTGTGGCCAAGGAAATCGATTTACGCGGCACCTTCCGGTTTCATCCGGAATTCGCCAACGCAGTGGCATTCTTAAACAGCGGCCTGATTGATGGCAAACCCGTGATTTCAAGCATCCTGCCTTACGCGTCAGCGGTTGAAGCGTTCAAACTCGCAGGTGACAAGAGCCAATCCTTGAAGGTTTTGATCGCTTTTGACCCGGCGCTTGCGGCTTGAAAACATACTCGTACCTCACCTGCCAGTCCCCGCCAAGACATGTTTAACCGGATCAACTAACCATGACCCAATTTACCAAGACCGTGCTGTTTACCGATGCTGATGGCCGCGCCCGGTTTCGCGATGAGTCCGTGCCGTTGTCTGAGGGCAACCCGCAATCTATGTTGTCGGCATTGATGCCTTCAGGTGGTCTGCAATTGCGCCAGAGCCCGGTGGGTTTCAGAAGCCAGTTTCATTGCTCACCTCACCCGCAATGGGTGTTTATTTTGCAAGGGCAAATGGAGATTGGCTTGCAAGGTGGCGTGTCGCGGGTTTTCCATCCCGGTGAACATTTTTATTCAGCCGATATGTTGCCCGCTGGCGCCACCTTTGACCCTGCTGTGCATGGCCATTGGAGTCGCCAACTGGGAACCGAGGCGTTGCAGACCTTGTTTGTACGTGCTTGAAAGCGCTGTAAATAAATATTTGGTCAATATGTTTTTATAAATATTGCATTTTTGCTAATTTTTAAATAGCTATTTGTGCAATTATTTATAGGACAATATACCAAATTTTATTTACATATTTTGATTAAGTAATTATTTAACGTTGACGAGCTGGTCCGCGAGACCCGCCGCCGAATCCACCGTCGCCGCGGTTGCCACCCCGACCACCGCCGCCGCCGCCCGCGTTGCCGCGGTAGCCACCGCCACCGCCACCGCCACCGAAGCGACGTTGACCATTGCCTCGCGCCATTTGGTCAACGCTGGTGCGCATGGGATCCGGTTGCCCCCCATTGGCGCCGCCATTGCCGCCGCCATTGCCCGAACCGCCTTGATTGCTCACGCGTTGCGCGGCGCTGTTGTAGCTGACATCGCCGAATGAGGTGCGTGTCGGGTCAGGAATATATTCGTTTTGACCGGCGTTCTCGCGCGGGTTGG
>JANOVW010000185.1:0-1993 GCA_031417575.1 Rhodoferax sp.
CAAAGCTGGCCGATAGGGGCGACGCCTGCGTCAGTGGGGTGGCCCGGCATTCGATCGGGCGAGCCATGCATCCCCAACAAACGCAAAGAAGACATGATCATCGCCTCGGCCCGGGTGGCGGCATCCGGGTCAATGTCGGCTTTGTTGATCACCACCAAATCGGCCAATTCCATCACGCCTTTTTTGATGGCCTGCAAATCGTCGCCCGCATTGGGCAACTGCATCAGCACGAACATGTCGGTCATGCTGGCTACGGCGGTTTCTGATTGCCCCACGCCCACGGTTTCGACAATCACCACGTCGTACCCGGCGGCTTCGCAGACCAGCATGGCTTCGCGGGTTTTCTCGGCCACACCACCCAGCGTGCCACTGCTCGGGCTGGGCCGGATGTAGGCTTTTTCATGCATGGAGAGTTTTTCCATACGGGTTTTGTCACCCAAAATGGAACCGCCCGACACGGTGGACGACGGGTCAATCGTCAGCACCGCCACACGATGCCCCAAGGCGATCAAATGCAAGCCCAGCACTTCGATAAAGGTTGATTTGCCCACACCCGGCACGCCGCTGATGCCCAGGCGAAACGATTGACCGGTGCGCGGCAACAAGGCCGTCAGCAACTCATCCGCCTGCGCCCGGTGATCCGCGCGGGTGGATTCCAGCAACGTGATGGCTTTGGCGATGGCGCGGCGCTGGGCGGTGCCTTCAGTGCCTGTGATGTCGAGGGAAATCACGCGGCCCAGTTCTCCAATTTGAGACCGTCGATGCGCTCGAATTCGCGGGTGTTGTTGGTGACGAGTGTCAGTCCTTGCGCTAGCGCATGGGCACCAATTAGCAAGTCAAATTCACCAATGGGGGTCCCTGCCGCAGCCAATTGCTGCCGCAGCGGGCCATGATGCCAAGCCGCCTCGGCAGACCAAGGAAGAACGTCGAACAGACCCACAAACTCCCGCAATGCAGACAGGTTGCGAACTTTGTAGGGCGAAGCGCTGCGGGCAATGCCATAGGACAATTCAGCCAGCACGACTGCGCTGACCGCGCACGCGGCAAAGCCTGCTTCACCCATTTTTGACATCACGCCTGGATGCCCTTTGATGGCATAAATGCAGATGTTGGTGTCCAAAAGGTAACGCACGTTGTTTGGCCGATCTCGTCAATCAAAAGACGCAAATCCTTCATCCGTGAGTGGCTTGCGCTCACGCTCGACAAAGTCCATGCCTTCAAACTTGCCACAAATCTCCGCCAGACGCGCGGCCCACGCAGCGTTGTCCTGCACCTTGGGGCGCAACACGACGGAATTGCCCACCCTCTCAATGGTGACCTCATCTGTGTCAAACCTGTATTCCTTGGGCAGGCGCACTGCTTGGCTTCGACCTGTCATGAAGATTTTGGCGGTGTCTAAAACTGCTGAATTCATAGCGCTCCTTTCGAATTGAAATTGATACATATCAATGATATATACCAAAACAATTTGTGTCAATCCAATATTCGGCGTGCGGCGCAGGCCGTCACCACACGCATCATGAAAAATTTCGCGCCCACCCAAGATACTTCTCCATCGTCTCGGCCGTTGCAAATATTGAAAACATTGCCACTGCTCCACACAAAGCGGCGATCACCACGCCAATGACGGTCAAACCCGAGTCAATAAAGAGAAAACCAAAAACGGAGCCAACAGCGATACTCATCACAACGCCAACGACACGATCTACAAGTGAAATTGGCTTCAAGTTATCACCCAAGCATCTTGCTGATCTGCGCCAACACATCCTTGGCACTCACCGGAATCGGTGTGCCAGGCCCATAAATGCCCTTCACGCCTGCCGCGTACAAAAAGTCGTAATCTTGCCGAGGTACCACCCCCCCCACAAACACAATGATGTCGTCGGCACCCTGCTTTTTGAGTTCGGCAATGATGGCCGGCACCAGGGTTTTGTGGCCTGCTGCAAGGGTGGAAACACCCACGGCATGCACATCGTTTTCAATGGCTTGGCGG
>JANOVW010000186.1:0-11343 GCA_031417575.1 Rhodoferax sp.
GGTCAACGGTGCCGGTCTGGCCATGGCGACGATGGACACCATCAAGCTGTTTGGCGCAGAACCTGCCAACTTCCTGGACGTGGGCGGCGGTGCCACCCCCGAGAAGGTCACCGAAGCCTTCAAGATCATGCTGAAAAACAAAAAGGTTGAAGCCATTTTGGTCAACATCTTCGGTGGCATCATGAAGTGCGACACGATTGCCGTGGGTGTGATCACTGCCTGCAAGGCCGTCAACCTGAGCGTGCCGCTGGTGGTGCGCATGAAGGGCACCAACGAAGACCTGGGCAAGAAAATGCTGGCCGAATCGGGCCTGCCCATCATCAGCGCCGACTCGATGGCCGACGCGGCGCAAAAAGTGGTTGCTGCACTGGCTGCCAAAGCCTGAGATTGCCCCGATTTAAGGACCCACCATGTCGATCTACATCAACAAAAACACCCGCGTCATCACCCAGGGCATCACCGGCAAAACCGGCCAGTTCCATACCGAAAAATGCCAGGAATATGCCAACGGCAAACACTGCTTTGCAGCGGGCGTGAACCCGAAAAAGGCCGGGGAATCCATTTTTGGCATCCCGATCTTCGCGTCAGTCAAAGAAGCCGCTTTGCAAACGGGCTCCACGGTTAGCGTGATTTACGTGCCACCCGCCGGTGCCGCCGCCGCCATCTGGGAGGCTGTCGAGGCTGATCTGGATATGGCGATTTGCATCACCGAAGGCATCCCCGTGCGTGACATGCTCGAGATCCGCAACCGCATGAAAGCCAAAGAGGCCGCTGGTGGCAAAAAAACGCTGCTGCTGGGCCCCAATTGCCCAGGGCTCATCACGCCGGATGAAATCAAGATTGGCATCATGCCAGGCCACATCCACCGCAAAGGCCGCATTGGGGTGGTTTCGCGTTCCGGCACGCTCACCTATGAAGCGGTTGCCCAACTGACCGAAATCGGCCTGGGTCAATCCAGCGCTGTGGGTATTGGTGGTGACCCGATCAATGGCCTCAAACACATCGACGTGATGCGGGCCTTCAATGACGACCCCGATACCGATGCCGTCATCATGATCGGTGAAATCGGCGGCCCGGACGAGGCAGATGCAGCTCGCTGGTGCAAGGCCAACATGAAAAAACCCATCGTCGGCTTCATCGCCGGTGTAACCGCCCCACCTGGCAAACGCATGGGCCACGCCGGTGCGCTGATCAGCGGCGGTGCTGACACGGCGGACGCCAAGCTGGCGGTGATGGAAGAGTGCGGCTTCAAGATCACGCGCAACCCTTCCGAAATGGCCAAGCTTCTGAAGGCGCTGATTTAGCCAGTGTTGCTCGAGCGCGGCTTTTGCGTCAACAAGCTGAATCGTACGGCCTGCTTGGCAGCCCGGCTGATGCAGGCTCATCACTTGGGTTGAGCGGTACCGATGGCTTTCTATCCGGCCACGCGGTGTTTGACAACCGTGAACCGGCACCGTGCAAGGCTTCAACTACGCAGTTTTACGCAGGTATCCCGGCATACGCTGGGATACACTCTTGGCTGGTTTTGTCCTTGTCGCCTTAAGAAAATAAGGCCTTAAAACCGCATACTTCAAGCCATTGGTTGTTATTAAATTAATAGCGATGGCATCAAAAAAACGTCGGAGTCATTTATGGAAATCATGTCAACACCGGTCTTTTGGCTGGCGCTGGGTCAAATCATCTGGATCAACATCATCTTGTCAGGCGATAACGCCGTGGTCATTGCTCTGGCGGCCCGATCGTTGCCGCCATTGCAGCAAAAAAAGGCCATCATCTGGGGTTCTGCGGGCGCAGTTATCTTGCGGATATTGCTGACTTTTATCGCCGCTTACCTTTTGCAGTGGCAATTCGTCCAATTGGTGGGTGGCCTGTTGCTGCTTTACATCGGCGTGCAGTTGCTGATGGACGAAGGAGACGGTGAAGATACCGGCGAAGTCAAGGAAGTCACTTTTTTTGCCGCTTTTCGTACCATCCTGATAGCCGACTTGGTGATGAGTCTGGACAATGTGATTGCCGTGGCGTTGGCCGCCAAGATCGACGGTGTCATCAACTACCCGTTGTTGGTGATTGGCCTGGTCATCAGTATTCCCATGGTGATATTCGGCTCCAAAGTCATGATCCACCTGATGGAACGTTTCCCGGTCATCATCGTATTGGGTGCTGCCCTGATCGGTTGGGTTGCCGGCGATGCCATTTCGCATGATCCCGGCCTGGCCGCTGTTTTTGCCGGAAACGCCTGGTTGGCCTATGGTCTTAAAGCAGCCTGCGCTGTTTTTGTGGTGGTAGTTGGTAAGGCATTGGCAAAGCGCGCCGCTTCCCAACACGCCAAAGCTTGACGTAAAAAGGTGCTTCACCCAGGACGCTGGGTGATTCGCATGGCTGCCGGTTCGCAAAAAAAAGACGGGAAGGGCGCAAACTACCTTGTCGGCAAGCCCTACGTCTGCTAACGTCGAACGTCTCCTAGGTTCTCCTGCAAACGCTGTTTGTAGGTGGTTTGTGTTGGCTGCAAGTTAGCGGAAATGTTCAGGCTGGGCGTGACATGGCAAAATTGAAATTTTCCTCCGAGGGGCCGATCTGGCGAACCGACTGGTTTGTCGGCCTGCTGGTGGTTGTCGCCGTCGTGCTGTTTCACCTCGCGACAGATGCGATCGGAACCCTGGAGCGGCGGTTTTATGATTTCGCCAGCACCAGCAGTGGCCGTCAGCCTTCAGATCGAATAGCTGTCATCGCGATTGATGACCAAAGTATTGCCAATATTGGTCGTTGGCCCTGGCCGCGTGATGTGCACGCCAAGCTGATCGACCAATTGTCGGCAGCCAAGGCCAAAACGATTGTCCATACGGCTTTCTTTTTTGAGCCCCAAGTTGACCGTGGCTTGCTTTACATCCGCCAAATGCGTGGGTTGTTGGCCAAAGCGGCAGCGTCAGCGCCCGCAGATGCTGCGAGTACCCAAGCAGGTACCAACGAACAGCTTGAAAAGGTGATCACAGAGGCCGAATTGGCACTCGACTCTGATGCCATCCTCGCGGCCAGCATGACCAAAGCGGGCAATGTGTTGGTGCCCTCGGTATTTGTATTGGGGCAGCCTCAAGGCCGACCCGATAACCCATTACCGCCCTATGCGTTGAAAAGCGCTATTGACGAAAACGCCGGCTTCTCTTACCCCGCGATGAAGGGTCAGCAGCCATTGGAGGCGATTGGAAACGCAGCCGCAGGTATCGGGCATTTGAACCAGTTGCAGGATGTGGATGGTGCGGTACGCCGCGAGCCGATGTTGGTCAACTATTTTGGCAAGGCCGTGCCTTCCATGGCCCTGTTGGCATCCATGAAGAGCCTGAATTTGACACCCGCAGACATCAAGTTGAACGCTGGCGAATCGGTTCAAATTGGCAAACTGCGCGTGCGTACCGACGAAAACGCGTTGATGCTGCCCCAGTTTTACACCGGGAAAGACGGCAAACCGGCTTTTTCAACAGACTCTTTTTATGATGTCCTGAACGGCAAAATTCCGGCCAGCAAGTACGCCGACAAGATTGTGGTGATTGGCGCGACGGCGGCTGGCGTGGGTACCGTATTTCCGGTGCCGGGCAACGCCAGCCTGTCGCCAGCCGAAACCATTGCACACATCACGTCCAGCATTTTGGGGGAGCATTTCATCGTGCAGCCAGGCTGGGGTACGTATGCCATGTTGCTGGCGTTTCTGGTGGTTGCAGCTTACATCGTCGTGGCCTTGCCGCGTTTATCGGCTGGTGCCGCGGCGCTGATCACACTGGGGTTGTTCGTGGCCTTGCTGGGGCTCGAGTTTGGCTTGCTGGCAGGCGCTGCAACCTGGCTGCAACTCGTTTTTCCGGCCACCCTGTTGGTGTTAGGGCACTTGGCACTGACGACCAAACGTTTCTTGATGACGGAAGCGGGCAAGATCAAGGCGGATGAAGAATCCGCAGAAACCAGCCGCATGATGGGGTTGGCGCTGCAAGGGCAGGGCCAGTTGGATGCGGCGTTTGACCGTTTTCGCCGAGTTCCGATGAATGAGGCGGTGCTGGGCAATTTGTACAGCTTGGCACTCGATTTTGAACGCAAACGCCAGTTCAACAAGGCGGAAGCCGTTTACGAGCACATGGCGGCTTTCAAGGCCGATTACAAAGATATCAAGACAAAATTGGCCCGCGCCAAAAATCTGTCAGAAACAGTGATTTTGGGCGGCGGCGGTGCTCACCCCGGTGGCACCATGTTGTTGGACGGTGGCGCGGTTGAGAAACCGATGCTGGGACGCTACCAGGTTGAAAAAGAACTGGGCAAGGGTGCCATGGGCGTGGTGTATTTGGGCAAAGACCCGAAAATTGGCCGTGTCGTTGCGATCAAGACGATGGCGCTCAGCCAGGAGTTTGAAGGTGAAGAGCTCACAGATGCCCGTGAACGATTTTTCCGTGAGGCTGAAACAGCGGGGCGCTTGCAGCACCAGAACATCGTTACCATTTTTGACGCTGGCGAGGAGCACGACTTGGCCTACATTGCCATGGAGTTTCTCAAGGGCAAAGACCTGGTGGATGCCTGCAAGGATGGCCAGTTGCTGGCTGTGCCCAGGGTGCTTTCCATCATCGCACGTGTTGCCGAAGCGTTGGCCTATGCGCACCGCCAGAACGTGGTTCACCGTGATATCAAACCAGCCAATATCATGTACGAGCTGGCCAGTGACACGGTGAAAGTCACCGATTTTGGTATTGCTCGTATTACCGACTCCAGCAAAACCAAAACTGGGCTCGTGTTGGGCACACCGAGCTTTATGTCACCTGAGCAGTTGGCCGGTAAAAAAGTCGATGGGCGCTCGGATTTGTATTCTCTGGGTGTGATGTTGTTCCAGATGCTGGCGGGTGTATTGCCGTTTCGTGGCGACTCCATGGCCGAGCTCATGTACAAGATTGCCAACGAAGAGGCGCCCGATATTCGGATCATCCGTCCCGAATTACCTGAAACCTTGGCGAATCTGGTGGCACTCTCGATGGCGAAACGCCCAGAAACGCGCTACCAGGACGGCGACACCTTTGCGTCCGAGCTGCGCAGCTTGCTGGCCACTATTCCGGGGGGAAGTGATTTTACAACCTCTGGTTTTGGAGCCAGCAGGCCGGTGCCATTAAGCGCTGCGGCGCCGTTGACCTCTGCCGTGCAAGCCAATGACAAGACGGTAGTGATGGGCGCTACCGCAATGGCCGCCGCCGTTCCGCAGTTTGAAAAAACCATGGTTCAATCGGGGCAGGCTGTAGTTGCCGCGCCTGTCGTGGTGAGCGAAGCGCCTGCGGATTTTGACAAAACTGCTGTGTTTGCAAGGCCGGGTGCTTCGAAGCCTGGCGATCATGATATTGAAATCTGAGTAGAGACAAAATTCCAATACTTATAAGATGAATTACACGTTTTACACGAAAACAGATCCAGGCCGGGCCCGGGAAAACAATGAAGACTCAGTGGCTTATGACGAAAACACGCGGCTCGCAGTCTTGGCCGATGGCATGGGTGGCTACAACGCGGGTGAAATTGCCAGTGGAATGGCGACCGCGTTTATTAAATCTGAAATGGCGCGCTGGCTGACCGAAGCCGGCAGTCAAGCCAAACCCAAAGAGGTTCGCCGAGCAGTTGAGATTTGTGTGGAAAATGCCAATCGGTCTATTTATAACGCCGCCAACTCGAACGCACAGTATTCAGGCATGGGGACCACGCTGGTGGTGGCGGCGTTTCAGGGCGACAAGGTGCTGATGGGGCATATTGGCGACTCACGTTGTTATCGACTGCGTGGTGGAAGTTTCCAGCAGATCACCAAAGACCATTCATTGCTGCAAGAGCAAATTGACGCGGGTTTGCTCACTGCAGAGCAGGCGGCTACGTCGTCCTATAAGAACCTGGTAACCCGTGCTTTGGGTGTAGACGATTCTGTGGCATTGGACCTGAACGAACATGATGTCGAATCAGGCGATCTTTACCTGATGTGCTCAGATGGTCTGTCGGACATGGTGGAAGACGCTGAGATTGCAGAAATTCTGGGGGCGGCCCAAAACCTGGACGAAATTGCCGAAAAATTGGTGGCGGTCGCCAATGATCATGGCGGACGCGATAACATCTCGGTATTGCTGGCCCTTGCCAGCGCTGACAAGGAAAAACGCGGACTGATTTCGCGATTTTTGAAAAAATAGCGTTATGTTTAAATTCGAAAACCAACAGTCAAATAACCAAAGTATCAGGAACAGGAGTCGGTCATGCCAAAAATGATCGTGTCAATCGACGGCGTGGTGATCAAGGAAGTGCAGCTCACCAAAGATCGAACGACCCTGGGCAGGCGCCCCTACAACGATATCGTCATTGATAACCTGGCCGTCAGTGGCGAGCATGCGGTGCTACAAATGACTGGTAGTGATGTTCATCTGGAGGACTTGAACAGCACCAATGGCAGCTATGTCAATGGCAAAGCCATCAAGAACCATCTCTTGCAAAATGGCGATGTGGTTGAGGTGGGTAAATACAAAATCAAATTTGTCAACGAGTCAGCTGACCAGTCCTTTGAAAAAACCCAGATGGTACGGCCTGGCCAAGCGCCAGTTGCTGCAAATGCGCAGTTTGGCGCTTCAACGGCCATGCGGCCAGCGCCTGAGCCGCCGCAACCCCAAGCTGCTGCAGGCGCCCCCATTCGTGCGTCGATCAGGGTTTTGTCGGGCGCAGCATCGGGCCGTGAAGTGCCGTTGACGAAGGTGGTCACCACCATTGGCAAGCCGGGTGTCGCCGTGGCGGCCATTACCAATCGTGCGCATGGGTTCGTGGTGCACCATGTAGAAGGGGCGGGAAACCCCTCGCTGAATGGTTCTCCTATTGGTGTTGATCCTGTTCCGCTGAAAAACGGAGACCTGATTGAGCTGGCTGGCACTCAAATGCAGTTCATTCAGCATTGATTGCAGGTCGGATCGATTCGTTTTGGGCGATTAAAACGGGTCAAAAAGTGGATTTTTTCAAGGCGTACCAGCACCCTTGCACCCTATGAACTCCATTTTGAAACACTGGCCAAGAATAGCAGTCACCCTGCTTCCGTTGCTGTTTGCGTTAATGCACGCCGTGGGGATCTTGCAAATAGGAGTTTTGCAACGTCTGGATGACATCATCTACGATGCCCGTTTGCGGTTGACCATGCCGATGACGCCGGATGATCGTATTGTCATCATCGACATCGACGAAAAAAGCTTGGCTGAGGTCGGTCGTTGGCCATGGGGTCGCAACAAGCTGGCCGATTTGACCAATGAGCTGTTTGATCGTCAAAAAATCGCCATGCTGGGTTTTGACGTCGTGTTTGCCGAAGCAGACGAAAGTTCAGGGTTGAAACGCCTGAACGAACTGGCTAAGGCAGAGTTGAAGGATCAGCCCGGATTCGCTGAACGCTTGCAACAGTTGCAAAGCTCACTCGACTACGACAGCACCTTTGCAAAAGCGCTGGAAAAACGCCCGATCGTCATGGGTTACTACATGACCAGTGATCGCGACGGACGCACCTCTGGCGTTTTGCCGGCACCTGTCATGGGCAAGGAGGCGCTTCAGGGACGTCCCATCCGGTTTACAACCTGGAATGGTTTTGGGTCGAATATTGAACAACTCGGCAAAGCGGCCCCCATGGCGGGGTTTTTCAATTCAATCACGGATGGGGATGGCGTGGTGCGGTCGTTGCCGCTGATTGCCGAGTTCAAAGGCCAGTATTACGAAGCGTTGTCTTTGGCCATGTTCCGCACGCTGGTGGGCATGCCAAGTGTCGCGCCCGGGTTCCCGCGCGACCGTTTTTTAAGCAAATCTTACCAGGGGTTGGAGAGCATTTTGCTCATCCAGGGCAACAACAAGACGTTGGCCATACCGGTGGATGACCGTGTCTCGGCATTGGTGCCATTTCGAGGGCCTGGCGGTGTCAATGGGGGTACTTTTAAATATATCTCCGCAGCAGATGTATTGGCCAAACGTGTGCCTCCAGATGCGTTGAAAAACAAAATTGTGCTGCTGGGTACCACGGCACCCGGTTTGGTGGATTTGCGAGTTACGCCGGTGGGTGAAACTTATCCTGGTGTTGAAACCCACGCCAATTTAATCTCTGGCTTGCTGGACGGAAATGTATTGGTTCGCCCTGACTACGCCATTGGTTATGACGTGGTGATGTTGGTGATCGCTGGTGTCTTGTTGGCGTTTGCCTTGCCCCTGCTTTCGGCGGCGCGGGCCATGATTTTGAGCGCTGGTGTATTGGTCGCGCTTTTCTTGATGAACCTCTGGATGTACCTGTCCTTCGGCTTGGTATTGCCTTTGGCCACTGCCTTGACCATGGTTACGGCGGCGTTCGCCTTGAACATGAGTTATGGTTATTTTGTGGAAAGTCGATCCAAACGTGAGTTGGCCAACTTGTTTGGTACTTATGTGCCGCCGGAGTTGGTGGATGAAATGGTAAAAGATCCTGATAGTTACAGCATGAAGGCCACCAACAAAGAGTTGACGGTGATGTTCAGCGACATGCGGGGCTTCACCAAAATGTCAGAAAAAATGGAGCCAGTGCAGTTGCAGGCGTTGCTGAACGAAGTGTTTTCACGGCTCACAACCCATATCCGGGCCAATCGGGGCACCATCGACAAATACATGGGCGACTGTGTCATGGCCTTTTGGGGGGCCCCCGTTGAAACGGCTGACCATGCCCGGTTGGCAATCAAGGCGGGTATTGAAATGGCCCATGCAATCCATGATATCAATGCCGAGCACCGCGCCAAGGGTCTTCCTGAAATCGGTATTGGTGTCGGACTGAATACCGGGAGTATGTGTGTTGGCGACATGGGTTCAAACATCCGGCGAAGCTATACCGTGATTGGTGATGCCGTCAACTTGGGTTCCCGGCTGGAAGGCCTGTCAAAATCCTATGGAGTAGACATGGTGGTGAGTGAGTCCACCCGAAAATTGGCGCCGGAATACGCTTGGCAGGAGTTGGACAAGGTTCGCGTCAAAGGTAAAGAATTGGCCGTATCGATTTTTTATCCGATGGGGTTGGTGGCTGATTTGCCGCCTGAAACCGCCGCCGAGCTCAAGACTTGGGCGAGTTTTATCAAATCTTATCGGGCGCAGGATTGGGATCAGTCCGATGTCTATTTGCTCAATTTAACCCGGTTAAACGCCAAAAAATACCTTTACCAGTTATATTCCGAGCGTGTAGCCTCGATGCGGATGTTGCCATTTGACCCGGAATGGGATGGGGCAACCAACTTCGAAACCAAATAAGGAATGGCGATGAAGGTACGCGTGCTCGGGTGCTCAGGTGCCATTGCCAAGGACTGCCGCACAACGTCATTCCTGATTGACGCGGATGTATTGATCGATGCAGGGACGGGCGTGGGTGACCTTACCCTGGATGAAATGCGTGGCATCGAAAAGGTTTTCATCACGCATTCGCATCTTGATCACGTTGCGGCTTTGCCCCTGATGGTTGATGCAGTCGGCATGCGGGCTGCCCCGCTTCAGATCCATGCGCTTGCCGGCACGATTGCGGCCCTCAAAGCCCACATTTTCAACGATGTGATTTGGCCTGATTTCAGCCGTATTCCAACGCCAGCAGCGCCTTTCATTTCGTTTCATGAAATCAAAATTGGCCAGGCGCTTCAACTGCGGGGCAAACTGATCGAGGTTTTGCCGGCGGTCCATACGGTACCGGCGGTGGGTTACGCGGTTACTGCCGGTACTGGCTGCTGGGTTTTTTCAGGCGACACCGAGCGTAACCCGGCATTCTGGAAACGTGTCAATGAGCTCAACATCGCCATGTTGGTTATCGAAACAGCGTTTAGCAACCGGGAAAAAGAGCTTGCAAAACTCAGTTTGCATTTGTCGCCCGTGGTGTTGGCAAATGAACTTGACAATATCCCGCGAGACAAAAAATATCCGATTTATATCACCCATACCAAACCGGCAGAAACGTCATTGATCATGGCGGAAATCCAGAAATTTGACGAGACCGCCGTCAATGGCCCCAATGTGACGCATGACATCCGTTGGCTACGTGCCGGGCAGGAATTCGAATTATGAATGCCGTACTCAAGCCGCCTGTGATTGAGAAGCCGCGCGACCAGGCTTTTCTGGATTCACAAAAGTTACCTGCCGAAAAACGTGGTACGACATTCGAGGCGCTGTTTTATCGTGCGTTGCAGCAAGTTACCGCGCGAATTCACGAAACCGACAACCTCGATCAGCTGATGCTCGATGCCAGCCAGGACATCTGCAAGTTGTTTAATGCCGACCGGCTTACCCTGTATGCCGTGACCGACGATAAAACAGCGATCGTCTCCAAAATCAAGACGGGCCTCAACAGCAGCCGAGATTTGAAATTGCCGGTTTCACCGCAGAGCCTGGCGGGTTATGCGGCCTTCAGCCGCCAGTTGATCAACTTGGCCGACGTCTATGACGATGCAGCGCTCAAGCAAATCCACCCTGCCCTCACTTTCTTGAAAGAGGTCGACAAACGCTCTGGGTACCGGACGCGTGAGATGTTGGTGGCCCCAGTGATGGAAGGCGATACCCTGCATGGTGTATTGCAAATCATCAACAATAAAAGCAATCAACCCTTCAGTGAACTTGAAGTGGAAGGCGTTTCACAACTGTGCAAAACCTTGGGCACTGCGATTCGTCAGCGGATGCACAAACCAGAAGAAGTGCAGCGCAAGGTAGCCAGCAAGTTTGACGGTCTCATCGCAGATGGTGTGATCACACGGGAAGAGCTTCAGCAATGTGTAGAAGAGGCCCGCAACGAGAGCCAGAGCGTCGAGCACGTTCTGATGTCGAAATTCAAGGTCAAACCTGCTCAAATCGGCCCATCTTTATCCAAGTTTTTTGGTGTTCCGTACGAGCCCTTCAAGCAAGGCCGTATGAAAGTGGATCATCTGCATGGCGCGCTCAAGCGGGACTTCGTCACTGGGCAAGGTTGGATGCCCCTTGAAGATTCCCCCGAGGGGTTGGTGATTGTGTGTACCGACCCGGAGGCGGTACGTGGCTCGCGTGTCGTGCCTCAGGTTTTTTCCAAATTCAGCAAATTCTCGTATCGCGTCACAACCCAAACGGAGTTCCAGGAAACACTGGATCAGATTCTTGGTGGCATGACCGATACCGGTTCTATTGACGACATGCTGGCTGACATGGATGGCGGGCCGCTGGAGGATGGTTCAGGCGAAGACAACTCGTTGGAGTCAGCAGCAGCCGACAACGAACTGGTGAAGTTTGTCAACAAAGTGATCATCGACGCTTACCACCAAAAAGTATCCGACATTCACATTGAGCCCATGCCGGGCAAGTTCAAAACCGGCATTC
>JANOVW010000187.1:0-13878 GCA_031417575.1 Rhodoferax sp.
CCTGATTGGTCTGGTCAGGGCATATTATCTCATGAGTCTGCCCACGCCAAGCCCGTTGGGCAATCCAAGAGCTTAAATCGCCTGCTCGAGCTCAAACGCCTTGTGCAGTGCACGCACCGAGAGTTCAAGGTATTTTTCATCAATCACCACAGAGGTCTTGATTTCACTGGTGGAAATCATCTGGATATTGATGCCTTCTTCACTCAGGCAACGGAACATCTTGGCGGCAACACCGACATGGCTGCGCATGCCGATCCCAACAATAGACACCTTGCAGATTTTGGTGTCGCCTTGCAAATCTTGCGTACCCAACAGCGGCATGATTTTGCTTTTTAGCAAGTCGACCGCCTTCGCATATTCACCCCGGTTCACCGTGAAGCTGAAATCAGTCTTGCCGTCTTTGCTGATGTTCTGGATAATCATGTCCACTTCGATGTTGGCATCTGCCACAGCACCCAGAATTTGGTAGGCGATACCCGGTTTGTCAGGAACCCCCAAAATGGAAATTTTGGCTTCGTCGCGGTTGAACGCAATGCCTGAAACGATGGCTTGTTCCATGTGCTCGTCTTCCTCAAATGAAATCAGGGTGCCGGATACGGCTTCTTGGTTGATGTCGATGTCCCAGGGTGTGAAGCTTGACAACACACGCAAGGGTACTTTGTATTTTCCGGCAAACTCGACCGACCGGATCTGCAAGACTTTGGAGCCCAGCGATGCCATTTCCAGCATTTCTTCAAAACTGATGGTGTGCATGCGCCGCGCTTCCGGGACGATGCGCGGGTCTGTGGTGTACACACCGTCTACGTCGGTGTAGATCAAACACTCGGCTGCTTTCATGGCCGCAGCCACGGCAACAGCCGATGTGTCTGAACCGCCGCGGCCCAGGGTGGTGATATTGCCGTCATCATCGACACCCTGAAACCCGGTCACGATCACCACTTTGCCTTGGGCCAGATCAGCCCGCACTTTGGAGTCGTCTATCGATTCAATACGGGCTTTGGTATAGGCCATATTGGTTTTGATGGGCACTTGCCAACCCGCATAACTGACCGATTCCATGCCCTCTGCCTGCAATGCAATGGCCAACAAGGCGCTGGAGGCCTGCTCGCCGGTAGCGGCCAACATGTCCAATTCGCGGCCATAGGCGTCATCGGGTTTGGCGGGGGCCAACTCTTTGGCCAAACCCAGCAGGCGGTTGGTCTCGCCACTCATGGCACTGGGAACCACCACCATCTGGTGGCCGGCGCGCGCCCACTTGGCGACGCGTTTGGCGACATTGCGGATGCGGTCCGTGGAACCCATCGACGTACCGCCGTATTTGTGAACGATTAAAGCCATTGGAGAATTGAACAAAAAGCGGGCAAAAAACCTAGGGATTGTACCAAGCCAGGCAGTCGTCGCGGCGCAGCACTTTGCCATGTGCCACCTTGATCTGGATTTGGTGGCCGCGGGTTGTGCAATCGGCGACCTGTTGCAACAGCTCGGTCAATTGGGCTGTACTCGGAATCACCCGATGACAAGATACCAGCCAATACCGCACAACGTTGACTTGCCGGTTCGCGCTCAGCTTTTGGAGCGCCTTGATGTCAGGGCCCGGCATGCCTACCGCATCGGGCAAGACCGCTGCCAGATCAGCCTCTGCGATCTCTTCCAACAATGCTTGCGCCTGCGCGATATGCGCCAGGCTTCGCGCGAACGGCTGCCTGAAATGTGCAAAGGTTTGCTTGAGGGGCGGCAACAATTGGCGACGAATTTTGTTGCGCAAAAATCGCATGTCGTCATTGGTCGGATCGTCAACAAATTGGCGTTCATTTTTGGCCAACCATTGGCGGATTTCGTCGGCACTGACCCCCAACAGAGGTCGCCAATAGGTAATACCCTGGCGTTCCAGCCGAGCTGGCATCGCAGACAAACCGGCAAGACCCGCCCCTCGGCTGAGTGCAATCAAAAAGGTTTCAATTTGGTCGTCCGCGTGATGGGCCAATGCTATATTTTTAATCGCTATTTGTTGTTGAGACTGATGAACAAACTGCGCGAATCCTTCATACCTTGCCAAGCGGGCCGCTGCTTCAGGACTTTGGCCAGGTGCAGCATGGGCCGACATTGGAATCACGGTAAGTGGAATGTCAAGGCGGTTGCAAACCGCAATACATTGGTTCTCAAATGCTGACGCTGCAACTTGCAGCCCGTGATTGATATGCACTGCATACACTTGCCCTGGCCACCGCGCCGCACAAGCGTACAACAAGGCCGTTGAGTCGGCCCCACCGCTGAAACCGATTGCCAAGGGCAAATCGGGCTGAAACACCGACAGGGCGGCGTCCAGCGTTTCTTCCACCATAAGCACCCGCCGTGTTTTGGGCCCTGCCGGACTATTTGACCGACGTGCGGGTGACAGTCGAACGGGGTACAGCCCGCCGCTCGACCCGACGTTCTGCCCGTCGATCCGCAGCGGCCGATGTATCGGCAGCATCTGCCTTGGTATCGGTGAAGCGCCCGTAACTTTGCAGGCGGTCGTAACGGCGGTCGACCAGCTCACGAACAGTTAGATCGTTCAGTTGTCGCCAAGCGTCGGTCAGGCCACGCTTGAGAAAAGCCGCCATTTGGGCGTGATCCCGGTGCGCCCCACCCACTGGCTCGTTGACGATTTTGTCGATCAAGCCCAGTGCCTTGAGCCGATGTGCCGTAATGCCCAGCGCATCTGCGGCCTCTTGTGCTTTGTCTGACGTTTTCCAGAGAATGGACGCGCAGCCTTCAGGGCTGATGACCGAATAAATCGAATACTGCAACATCAGCACTTGGTCTGCCACCGAGATGGCCAGGGCCCCGCCCGAACCACCTTCACCAATGATGGTGGTGATGATGGGCACTTCCAGTTGGGCCATCTCAAAAATATTGCGCCCAATCGCCTCGGATTGGCCGCGTTCTTCAGCGTCAATTCCCGGATAAGCGCCCGGTGTGTCGACAAACGTGAACACCGGCAGTTTGAATTTTTCTGCCAGCTTCATCAAGCGCAAGGCCTTGCGGTAACCCTCGGGTTTGCTCATCCCGAAGTTGCGCAAACCGCGTTCTTTGGTATCGCGCCCTTTTTGCTGGCCCAGCACCATGCAGGGCGTTCCGTTGAACCGCGCCAGGCCGCCGACCAAACTCAGGTCATCTGAAAAATGCCGGTCACCGTGCAATTCAACAAAATCCGTGAAAATTTGCCCGATGTAATCCAGTGTGTAGGGCCGCTCGGTATGGCGCGCGATCTTGGTGATTTGCCACGGAGTCAGATCACTGTAGATGTCTTTGGTGAGCTGATGACTTTTCTTGGAAAGCTGCTCGATTTCACTGGAAATATCTACCGCCGATTCAGTTTGCACATACCGCAACTCTTCGATCTTGTTTTCCAGTTCGGCAATGGGCTGCTCGAAATCGAGAAAAGTTTTTTTAGCCATTGTTTTCCTCAGTCAGTTGGGCGCAAACAAAATTCATTTCAGATGGCATCAGTAGCTGACCGGCAAGGGATCCAGCGAGCGCCAAATATACCAAGTCGCAACACTGCAATACGGTGCCCAGGCCAGCGCCACCTCGCGTACCTCGCTACGGCTTACCGCCTCGCCCGAAAAGTAGTTCTTGCTGATACCGTTCATCAATCCCACATCATCCAATGGCAGCACATTGGGGCGCATCAGGTGAAAGATCAGAAACATTTCAGCGGTCCACCGGCCAATGCCCCGAATCGCAACCAACTCCGAAATAATCGCATCGTCGTGCATGCCAACCCATTTGTCGACATGCAACAGGCCACCGTCAAAATGCAAGGCCAAATCGACCAGGTATTCCACCTTGCGGGCAGACAAACCAGCGGCCCGCATGTCGTCTACTTTGAGTTTGAGCACATTGGGCGCAGCCATTTTGCGCGGCAATTTGGCGAACCGATCCCACACCGTCTGGGCTGCCTTGACTGAGATTTGCTGCCCCACAATGCTGCGGGCCAAGGTGCTGAAGGCATCACCCCGGGACTGCAGACAACCTTCGCCAAATTGGGGAATCAAACGCTTCATCACCCGGTCTTTTTTGACCAGGTGTTTTTGCGCATCGGCCCAGTATTCGGGTTTTTGCAGGAGATCGAATGTCTTTTTTGTGACCATACGCTACATCGGGCCTGTCATTGCACCACAGTCCAGGTGGTGCCTACCGGAGAATCTTTAAGTGCTATACCTTGTTGTAGCAAGGCTTGGCGAATCCGGTCAGCTTCGGCGAAATTTTTGGCCAATTTGGCAGCCGTACGCAAATCAATCTGGGCCTGGATTTCAGTGGCTTCCAACCCGGCGCCTGCTTGCAAAAATCCCTCTGGTTGAGCCTGCAACAACCCCAAACAGGCGCCCAAGTTGCGCAGCAGCGTGCTCATCACCGGTGATTTGCTGCGGTTCAGCTCTGTCGCCAGATCAAACAGCACGGCAACGGCTTCCGGCGTACCAAAGTCGTCATCCATGGCCGCCTTGAATTGGGCGGCATACCCGGTGGACCAATCAATCGATTGATCCCCAACATCGGCCGGAACCAAGCTCAAAGCAGTGTAGAGGCGATTCAACCCACTTTGAGCATCGTTCAAATGAACGTCGCTGTAGTTCAGGTCGGTACGGTAATGTGCACGAACGAGGAAGAACCGGACGATTTCCGGCTTGTATTGAGCCAACACTTCGCGGATGGTGAAAAAATTCCCCAGGCTTTTTGACATTTTTTCATTGTCAATTTGCACCATACCGTTGTGCATCCAGAAATGCGCCAAGGGCTTGCCGGAAACTCCTTCAGACTGTGCAATTTCATTTTCATGATGCGGGAACTGCAAATCAGCGCCCCCACCATGAATATCAAACGTCTCGCCCAATGTTTGACAGCTCATGGCCGAACATTCAATATGCCACCCGGGTCGCCCAAGACCATAACCGCAGCCGGAGGCGGCACCATCCCATTTTGCATCTTCGGGTTCATCGGCCTTGGCGGATTTCCACAGCACAAAATCCAGTGGATCCTCTTTGCCATCGTTGACGGCCACCCGCTCGCCGGCCCGCAGCGAATCGAGGGTCTTGCCCGACAACTTGCCGTAACCCGGAAATTTCCGCACTGAAAAATTGACGTCGCCATTGCTGGCCTGATAGGCTAGCCCTTTGGTTTCGAGCAGCTTGATCAACGCCAGCATTTGCGGCACATACTGGGTGGCGCGTGGCTCTACCGTGGGCGGTTCAATGCCCAACAAGCCGATGTCTTGGTGCATGACACCAATCATTTCATCGGTCAGCGCGCGAATACCGATACCTCGCTCCACGGCGCGCTTGATGATTTTATCGTCGATATCTGTCACGTTGCGCACGTAAGTTACCCGGTAACCACTGGCCTTAAGCCACCGTTGCACCACGTCGAACGCCATGGCCATTCGGGCGTGACCGAGATGGCACAAGTCATAGATCGTCATGCCACACACGTACATGCGAACATGTCCGGGTTCGATGGAAACAAACGTCTGGGTGGTACGCGACAGCGTGTTGAAAATGCGCAAACTCATGGAGAACGACAGAGCCTCAGATACAATCGCGCGCAGTATAAGTCCCCAGGCAGCCTCAATCGTTGGCCACCTGGCACCATTGTGCCAAAACGACTTTCGGCAACTTCTGGCAACTCCATTGCACTCGGTTCATTCTTCCAATACCAGCTGGTTCCCTCCTTCGCTTTTGCCAGCGAAAGGATGTACTTGGAGCGTAGCCAGTGCGCTACGCCAAACCGGTGTGCTCATTGTATGGGGGCTCTTTGCTGCACTTGCCCAGGCAGATGACTACGATGATGTGGCCATGCTCATGCGCAGTGGTCAAAACTCGGAGGCCTTGCCGCGCATCGAGAAGTTTTTGCAAACCCGTCCGAGAGATGCCCAAATGCGGTTTTTCAAGGGCCTGATTCAGCGAGATGCCGGTAAACCGGCCGAAGCCCTGGCCACTTTCAACGAGCTGGTGCAAGACTACCCGGAGTTACCCGAGCCATACAACAACCTGGCCGTGATTTACGCCTCACAAAACGAACTCGAAAAAGCTCGGGCCGCGTTGGATATGGCTTTGCGCAACAACCCCGCATACACCATCGCGCATGAAAACATGGGCGATATATTGACCCGCATGGCATTGCAGGCTTACCAGCGTGCGCAACAATTGGGGGCTGGCCCTGGCCGTTTGGCAGCCAAAATTGAAGCGTTGACCACGCTTGCGGTATCGACCACTCTCAAAAAATGAAGAGAAACCCATGAACACTGTATCCGTTTTAGATAGCTTTTTTCGATTCAATGGGCGATTCAAACGATTCGCCAGTAAAGCGGGCACTGTTGCACTGGGGTGCGCTGCGGCCTTGCTGCTGGTAACGGCGGCGCAAGCCCAAACGGCACCTCAGGTGAAGTTCAGCACCTCTGCGGGTGATTTTGTGGTGGAGGTCTACCCAGACAAAGCCCCTAAAACTGTTGAAAACTTCCTGCAATACGTCAAAGACAAACACTACGACGGCACCATTTTCCATCGCGTGATCGAAAGCTTCATGGTTCAGGGTGGTGGTTTTAACGCCAGCTACGTCGAGAAAAAAGGCCGTGCACCGGTGGCACATGAGGGGCGCGAGGCTCTTGAAAAAGGGGGTCCGCGCAATGTGGTGGGTACACTGGCAATGGCTCGCACCAATGATCCCCATTCGGCTACTGCGCAGTTTTTCATCAACGTCAAAGACAATGCGTTTTTGGATCCTACGTTGATCCCGGCGGGCGACCCCGTGCCAAAATTCGAATACCAGGGTCGTGTGTACGAAAACACGCCACGCGCCAACCTGATGAACGCGCCCCAATTGTTTGGTTACACCGTCTTTGGAAAAGTCATCACCGGTATGGACGTGGTGAATAAAATCAAATCCACGCCAACCGGTTCTGGCGGCCCATTTCCCACCGACGTGCCCAAAACAGCCATTGTCATCAACTCTGCAACTCTCATCAAATAAACATGACCAACCCTCAAGTCGAACTTCATATTGCATCCCATGGCGTTATTACGCTGGAACTGGATGCCGAAAAGGCCCCCAAATCAGTCGCCAATTTCCTGAGCTATGTCAGCAAAGGCCACTACAACGGCACCATTTTTCACCGCGTCATTCCAGGCTTTATGGTGCAAGGTGGCGGAATGGAACCTGGCATGAAGGAAAAGCGTGGCGACACCCCGATCAGCAATGAGGCCAATAACGGCTTGAAGAACAACAAGTACACCGTAGCCATGGCGCGTACCAGTGACCCGCATTCCGCCACGGCCCAGTTCTTTATCAACGCCTCTGACAACGGATTCCTCAATCACACGGCGATTTCAGCTCAAGGCTGGGGATATGCTGTTTTTGGCAAAGTGATTTCAGGCAGCGACATCGTCGACAAGATCGAAGCCGTCAAAACTGGCCGCAAAGGTCACCACGACGACGTGCCAGTAGAGGATGTCATTCTCGAGAAAGCCGTTGCCCTTTGATATTAAGCTGAGGCAGGCCCCGCCCGATTGGCGGGTGATTGACTTCATTTCTGACCTGCACCTGCAGTCATCAGAAGAGGCCACGTTCCGGGCGTGGAAAACCTATATGGAGAACAACACCGCTGATGCAGTGTTCATTCTGGGCGACCTTTTTGAGGTGTGGATTGGTGACGACGCAATGGGTCGTTTCGAAAACGTCTGCCTTGCCGTGCTGAAACAGGCTGCGGCTCGGCAAGCGGTTTTTTTTCTGCATGGCAATCGTGATTTTTTGCTTGGAGCGGCGTTTGCAACAGCCGCGGGTATCACGTTGTTGCCGGACCCCGTGGCTCTTGAATTTGCAGGCAGCCAATGGCTGCTGACGCACGGGGACGCCCTGTGCTTGGGAGATGTGGACTACCAACGTTTCCGCTCCTTGGTGCGCACATCGGAATGGCAGCATGGGTTTCTGGCCCAATCGGTGCCGGAGCGGCAACGCGTTGCCAACGCACTGCGTGCGGCCAGCAACCAACACAAAGCTCAAAACACAGTTTATGCAGATGCCGATGCACCCATGGCGCGGGCCTGGTTAAGCGCTGCGAAATCAATTCACTTGATCCACGGTCATACCCATCGTCCCGGCGACAGTGCCTTGGGTATCGGTTATCGCCGTTCGGTCCTGAGCGATTGGGATTTGGATGCGGCGGTCGCCCGGGCGCAAGTATTGCGGCTCGTTTGGAACCCTGAAATCTCCGCGTCGCTGCTTATGCATCGCCTATCGCCTGCAGAAGCCTGCTGAGCCAAAAGGTCGTTTCACCGTGGCATTTTGGCCAACCTGGTTTTCATCGCGGCGCTCGCGCTGGTTAAACCGGGGCCGTTTGCCCAAGGCCGCTCTGGACGCGGTCAATGCGTTATGGCAGGACAACCTAAAATTCTGTCCGTTCCTGCGACAAGCCGAGGACGCCGATGACCGACGGCTGCGCCAGTTGGTTGTGGCATTTTTGGAGCGCAAAGAGTTCACCGGAACTCAGGGCTTGGTGGTTACCGATGCCATGGCCATTGCTATTGCCTCACAGGCTTGTTTGCCTTTGCTTCATTTGGCGACAGATTCCGCCGGGTCCGCCGACCGGGCATTGGACTGGTATGACGATTTTGTGACCATCGTGCTGCACCCTGGCGATATGCTGGCACGTCGCGTTGTCCAAGACCCCATGGGCGTGATGCATGCCTACCTGGAGCCCTTGCAAGGTGAGGCCATGGAAGGCGGCCCGGTTACTTTGAGTTGGCAAACCGTGGCTGAAGCCGGGCAGGACATGCCCGCCGGTGCGAATCTGGTGATCCACGAATTTGCCCACAAACTGGATATGCGTAACGGCGTGGCCAATGGTTGCCCGCCGATGCGTTCAATAGATCAGAAACAATGGATGCAGGTGATGACCACCGCATTTGAACGTTTTGGCGAAGCGGTTATTCGGGCTGAGCGATTTGGCGAACCCGTGCCCTGGCTGGATCGTTATGCCGCCACCTCCCCCGCCGAGTTTTTTGCAGTGGCCTGCGAGGCTTATTTTGTCAACCCGGCCCGCTTTAAGCAGGAACACCCCGACGTCGCTAAGCTATTCAACCGCTTTTTCAACCCTGGGGATCAAGCCAAATAACGCGTTGAAATTGTCAGTTGAAAGTGCCAGCTCAGGCCGCCAACTACACCCAAAGCGAAGGGTCAACCTCGTCGAACTGCCAGGGATCCAAAAACTGTGTGGCGTAGGATTCGTAAACCTTTTGATTGACAAACACGTCAAACAAATCCGGATCAATGTGTCCGTTGTGTTTGAACTTGGCCATGATGCCCATCGCCTGAGACAACTTCATGCCGGGTTTGTATGGCCTGTCTTTCGCCGTCAGCGCCTCAAAAATATCGGCAATGCCCATGCAACGCGCCTGAATCGACATCTGGTCACGCGTGAGCCCTTTGGGGTAGCCCTTTCCGTCCATTCGTTCATGGTGGCCCCCCGCGTATTCAGGCACGTTGCGCAGGTGTTTGGGCCAGGGCAACTGCTCCAGCATCTTGATGGTAGCCACGATATGGTGGTTGATGGTGTTGCGCTCGCCCTGGGTCAGCGTGCCTGCGCGAATGGTCAGGTTTTCGAGTTCGTCGGCCGTTAAAAAATCAGCCTGCATGCCATCCGGACCACGCCATTGGTGGTTATGGCCAATATTGCGAACCCGCTCGATCACGCCATCTACCATGAACTCACCACCCGTGTTGGTGGCCCGCAGGAAATCGCGGTCGCTGTCCAGCGCTTCAATTTTTTCACGCAAGGCGCGAGAAAGCTGCCCTTCAGCTTGGGCATCGACTTGCGGGCGCAATGCCAATTGCGCCCTCAGCATGTCAATTTCACGGTCACGCTTGAGGACTTCAAACCGGGTGTCGACCAGATCAACGCGGTCAAACAGGGTTTGCAGCTTGGTGGCTTTGTCCACCACATGCACCGGTGTGGTAACTTTTCCGCAGTCATGCAACAAGCCAGCGATTTTCAGTTCGTATCGATCCCGGTCGGTCATGTTGAACGCAGCCAACGGGCCAGCCGTTGTTTGGCTCACCGCGTCGGCCAGCATCATCGTCAAGGCCGGTACACGCTGACAATGACCACCGGTGTAATGCGATTTTTCGTCGATCGCCAAATTGATCAGGTTGATAAAGGCTTCGAACAACTCTTCAAGCTGGGTCATAAGCAGCCGGTTGGTCAGGGCAATCGCCGCTTGCGAAGCCAGAGATTCCGCCAGGCTTTGGTCGGCCAGCGAAAACGGCACCACCCGGCCATCCAGCGGGTTGATGGCATTGATCAGCTGCAACACGCCAATCACCTCACCTTCATGGTCTTTCATCGGCACCGCCAGGAACGACTGCGAGCGGTAACCGGTTCGCTCGTCAAAGGCCCGGGTACCCGAGAAATCAAAATTGGGCTCGGTGTAGGCATCCTTGATGTTCACTGTCTGGTTATGGATGGCCGCATAGGCTGCTACCAGCGAATCGTTGGGTTGCCCTTGCGTATCGCGCAGTGGCAAATTGGGAAACCGGATCGGCACCCCCGAGGTACCACCCATGGCGATCTTCAGGGAATCCGTGCGCAGGATCTCGAAACGCAACTCGCTGCCGCTTTCAGCCACCCGATACAAGGTGCCTCCGTCGGCCAAGGTGATGGATTTGGCCGCCAGCAAAATCGACTCCAGCAAGCGATTGATGTCCCGCTCGCGTGAGAGCGACACACCGACCTGGTTCAACTGCTCCAGGCGCTTGAACAGGCTCTCGGTAGATTCGCCCACACCGCTGGTAACAATTCCTCCAGTCGGCGCGGATTCATTCGATTCGCCGATCACGGTTGCCACCCACCCAGCAGTGTCAGACATGGTTTATTTCCTTAACAGTACCTTAAGCACATTTTGCACGCGTCGGGCTGCTTCTGGGGCGAATTCACCGCCAAATACTTGGGATAAATCGTGCCCCCAGGTTTGCGTGGGTGGCGGATCGTTGCGGCGGGTCAGCAATTGCAGTTGCAACGCGCGCCGGGCGTTGAGGTGTTCCGCAGGCGTGGGCACCTCGGAGGCCATTTCCAGGCGCAGCAGGGCCGTGGCGGCTTTGTCGCCTGCCGCATCGCCCACTGGTTTGCCGATGGCAGCTATCCACGCGGCGCGTTGAGCCGCTTGGGCCGTACCACCGAGTCCCTGCAATGAAGGCACCTTGTCGGGGCCCCGGGTTTCCCATGCGGTAATCAACTGCACCACGGCCTCGCCATGGGCTCGGGCCGCCAACTTTTTGAGGGCCATTTGGGCGCTTTCCAACGCATCGCGTTGGGCTCGAAAGGCGGTATCGCCCAAGCGGGGCGCATCGCGGTAACCACCTCTGTCGCTGCCATATGTGCCATCCCGCCCATCCATGCGGCCTGCAAATGGCCGATCCGGGCGATCACCTCGATCCCCACGATCGGGTCGGCCCGCGTCTTTGCGGTCGCCAAATTTGCCACCGCGCCCCATCACGACAGGTTCTGTTTTTCTCTGGCCCGGGCGGTCATCACCGCGCATCGCGACCACCGGCTTTTTTGGCGGTGCGGGGGGCGACACGGGTGCAAGCACCGCAGCCGCTGGGGCCGCCGAAGATTCAACGGCTCCGGCAGTCTCAGTACCTACTGCGCCAGCCGCTGAATGGCTTTGATCCACAGGTGTCGCGCCTTCAATTGCTACTCTATCAATAGCTGATGATTCAATTCCCGCATCTACAGATCCACTATTTTCTTTGAAGTCTTGCGCCACGGCATTGTTGGCAGCACTTTGTGCACTAGCCACCTGCACCGAGCTTTGGGCGACCGATTGGCCTTTGAGCGCTGCGTCCAGCGCCGCCATAGCGCCACGAATACGCTGCGCATCACCCGATGCATTGGCTGCTTCCAATGCTTTGGCGGCATCCAGCACGCCGCGGTCGCGTGCGCCGAGCTCGGCTTCGGCCTTTTCACGTTCTGCCGATTTGCGGTTGAACGCTTCATCAATCGGTTTGCGAAAAGCATCCCACAATTTTTGTTCAGCACGGCGCTCCAGCGGCACGGCCGCCGCGTGGGCTTGCCAACGCTGCTGCAAGGCGCGCACGGCATCGACCCGCAGCACGGGCGCTGCGCCCAGGTTTTGCGCCTCAGCAATCAGGGCCTGGCGCTGCTCCAGGTTGATCTTTTGCATGGCTTCCAACGGAGCCGCCGCAGCATTGATGGCTGCCAACCACACGGGTTGCAGTTGCGCAAACTCCTTTTCACTCAGGTGACCCGAATCACGCCAACGGTCGCCAAACTGGTGCAAGATGCGATGGAAGCCCTTCCAGTCATCATCCAGGGCAGTTTGATTGGCAGCAGCCCATTGGTTCACCTCTTCGATCAAGGCCAGGCGCTGGGCCCGGTGTTCGGCCGATTGCGCCTTCAGCTTTTCCAACCAGGCCTCGACCACTTTGTAAGCATGATTACAGGCTTCGTCAAATCGTTTCCACAACGCGTGGTTGGGTACACCGCCCTGGTCGGTTTGTTTCCATTGTTCGCGCAACTGCCGAAGGTTGTCTTGCATTTTTCGGCCACCCAACTCCTGCCCCGCCTCACGTTTGAGCAGTGCCTCGGCTTTGTTGACCAGTTCTTCGCGCAACTGGTCGGCACGCCAGCGCTGCCAGCCTTCCAGTTCGCCGGCTGCGGCCAGCGCGGCGTGGGCTTGGGCTTCGAGTTTGTCGCCAATCAGGCGCCCGTGTTCTTTGAGCGCATTGCGCAAGGCGTTGGCCGCACCTGCACTGGCTTTGCCGTGCCCTTCGCCCACTTCCAGCTCCAGCTTGGCCAGCACCTCGCGAACAACCGATTGCGCTTGGGCGCGCACTTCGGGATCAATCCTGGGCTTTTGGGGTGCGGCGGGCACATCTGGCGCCACGCCACGCGCGGCGCGCAATTCATTGGCCCAAACGGCTACTGGCGGCAAGGCTGCTGCTGCGTCATCGCTGGCCACAACGGCTTGCGCCAACGCGCTTTGAAAGGCATCCCACACCACCAACAGTTGTGCACTGGAAGCTTCCAGCAACGGTGGAAACTTGATATCAACGCTCGGCCAATTGGTATCGTTTTGCAGGGCCATTGCCTGGGTTTGCCATTGGGCCACATCGGTACGCAGCCCTTCCCAAATGGCTTGTGATTCGCGCCAGGGTTTGGTGGAGAGCACTTCAATCCGTTGGGCCAGCAACACCGCCGCTTCGCGCTGTACCTGCACACGGTGTTGCAAATCTTCAATCACCCGAACGCGTTCAGCTAGTTGCGTCTTGAGTGTGGCCAGGGGCTCGCGCGAAAGCGGAGCGCCGGCTTTGGCGGCATCGCGTTGCCAAGCCAGTGCATCGGCAATATTGAGTTTTTGCACCTCCAGCAAAACCTGAGCCCGCCCGGCCCATTCAGCAGCGATGGCTTCCTGGTTTTTGGCGCGTTTCAGATCGTCCAGCTTTTCCCGAAGAGCACGAGCAGCGCCTTTGTCCCGGCCGCTTAACTCCTTGAATACCTCGGCAATTTGATCGGGGGTGGGCCCGGTAGCCAGCCAGTCGCGTACGCGCGCGGCGCGCTCGCCAGAGGTAGGGGCTGTGAATGCACCGCCGGTGAGGGCGTCGAGTTGCGCGACATCCAGATGGCTGGCGCTGTGTTTGGTCGTGGTGTGGGTGGTCACAATGGTTTCAAAGGTGTGCCAAAAACAGTCGGGCGCAAGGCTTTGCGGCGACCGGGATGGAAAATGCAAAGGCCGCATTTTCGCCCCATTTCGCCATTTTTCGACTGCTTGCGCGGCATTGGGTCGCGCTTTCCGTCTCTTTCACCCCAGCTGCGTGCCTTGCCGA